>WRCZ01000385.1 GCA_009783685.1 Actinomycetes bacterium | reverse complement strand
CGGCAACGGCACCCTGCGCGCCGTGGGCATGGCCGGCAAGGCCGCGTTCTTCATGTTCCTGTACCTGGAGGTCATCGACGCGTCGTTCTCCTTCGACGGCGTCGTCGGCGCGTTCGCGATCAGCAACAACATCTTCCAGATCGCGCTGGGTCTCGGTATCGGCGCCATGTACATCCGGTCGCTGACCGTCTTCCTGGTCCGCAAGGGCACCCTGGACGACTACGTGTACCTGGAGCACGGCGCGCACTACGCGATCGGCGCGCTGGCGCTGATCCTGCTGTTCACCATCAAGTACGAGGTGAGCGAGATCATCACCGGCCTGGTCGGCGTTGTCCTGATCGCTGCGTCCTACTGGTCCTCGGTGGTACGCAACCGCCGCCTCGGGGAAGAATCCGAGCAGGCGGACGACAAGGCGGAGGTGCCGTCCGGGGTCTGACCCGGCCGAGTACCCCCGGCTGCCCCCGCCACCCGGCGGGGGCAGCCGCATGTCGAGGGAAGGTGGAGGGGCCAGATGCCCTGGTGGAGCTTTTTACGGCCGAGCGGGGCCCAGCAGTTCGACATCGTCAACGCGCACTCGGTGGAACTCACCAGGCGGCATCCCGAGTTGTCGCTGACCAAGCACGGCGGCGCGGTCGGCAACATGCGGGTCAACCTGTCCTGGCAGATGCGCACCTCGGACACCGGCGGCTGGAACACCGACCGCGGCAGCTTCCTGCGCCGCCAGCTGGAGATCTTCAAGCCGCGGGTGGTGCAGGCCGCGGGCCCGGCGATGGTCAACGTCGACCTGGACCTGGCCTGCATGTACGAACTGGCCGACGGCACCAAGGGCGTGGTGCAGCCGCTCGGCGAGTTCCACGGTGACCTCGACGCCCCGCCGTGGATCCAGATGAGCGGCGACGACCGGTTCGGCGGCACCTCCGGCGAGACGATCTACATCAACTTCGACAAGCGCGACGAGTTCAAGCGGCTGCTGGTCTTCGTCTACATCTACGACGGCACGCCCGCCTTCGACCGCACCCACGCCAAGGTGGAGATCTTCCCCGGCTCCGGCCCGCGGATCGAGATCCCGCTCAACGAGCGGGAGCCGCAGGCGCGTTCGTGCGCCGTGGTGCTGATCGAGAACCGCAAGGGCGAGATGATCGTCCGCCGCGAGGTGAAGTACGTGTACGGCTTCCAGGCGGAGATCGACCGGCTCTACGGCTGGGGTCTGCAATGGGGCCGCGGCTACAAGTCCAAGGTCTGAGTGCCCCGGCAGCCCTCGCACCGCTGCGCGGGCTTCGGTCCGCTGCGCGGACTCGGCCCGCGGAAGGCGGCTCCCGTCCGCGGAGCGTGATCCTCGCCGGCCAGGGAGGCGGCGTTCCCGCCGCCTCCCGGGAGATCGCCGATTGGCCGAATTCCCTTGCAGGACAAGGGAATTGAGGCACCCTTGGTACCCACTGGAGTCATTGAGGCGGGCGGGGGAACAGGGGTGCCGGACTGGCATGGGCGGTCCTTGAGGGACCAGGCGATACGCGCGTACGCGGACCCGCTGCTGTCCCGTGCGCCGGGACCGGTCGGCCGGCTGCCCGCGGTGCTGCTGCTCGGGGAGCGGGGCAGCGGCAAGTCCACGCTGCTGCGCCACCTGGAGCTGTGGGGGCGGGCCGCCCCGCTGGCCCATCTGGACCTGGCGGCGATGGAGCGGGACGGCAAGACGCTCTTCGACGCGCTGGCCGACCTCGCCTTCCAGTTGCAGGCCCGCAAGGACGACGTGCCCGCCCTGGGCTTCCCGTCCTTCACCGTGCTGCTGCTCGCCGCGGGCGCGGCGGTCAGCACCCGCGACCGGCCCGCGGCCATCGCCGAGATGCAGACCCTGCTCCAGGGCGGCACCGACCGCCAGGAGTTCTCCTACGAGACGCTCCAGCCGCTGCTGGACGGCGCCGCAGCGGTCAGCGGCGGGCTGCTGCCCGGCTGGGTCACCCAGATCGTGCCGGTCATCCGCAGCACCCAGCGGCTCCAGGCCCGGGTGCGGCTGAACCGCCGGATCGCCCGCGCCACGCACGACGTCGGCGGCCCGCGGGCCGGCGCGGACTTCCTGGTCAGCGTCAACCAGCTCTTCCACGGCTACCCCGAGCAGCAGCGCGAGGCCGAACGCCTGCTGCTGGAGGCGTTCCTGGCCGATCTGCGCGCCGCCTACGAGCACCGTCCCGGGCACACCAGGCGCACCACCCACTGCCTGGTGCTGCTGGACAACGCCGACGGTGAACTCGGCGACGCGCTGCTGCAGTTGCTGCTGGACGCGCGCAGCGGCGTGCCGGGCCGCCCGGGCCACCGGGACCCGTTGCTGGTGCTGGCCACCGCCCGCACCGCGCCCGAGACGCTGGTCCGCGAGGAGCGGCGGCTGGCGGCCCCGCCGCAGTACGCGGCGGGCTGGTCCGCGGAGGGCGAGCGCTTCACACCGGTGCCGGCCGGGCGGCTGCACGTGGGCCTGCTGCGCGACCTGAACCGCGCGGAGGTCGAGAGCCACGCCAGGGAGGTGTTGGCGGCGCTGCCCGACGGCGCGGTGCGGCCCGACGCCGAGCGGTCCTCGCACTCCTCGTACTGGCTCGGCTGGGTCGTGTACACCGCGACCCGCGGGCAGCCGGCCGCGACCGGCGCCGTGCTGGACGCGCTGTCCCGCTTCCCGGCCGGCACGCCCTGGGACGAGCGCGTGCAGGGCTGGCCGGCGCTGCCGGCGGCCGGTACGGCGAGCAGTGCCGAGGCCCGCGAGCGGCGCCACCCGACGGTCGCGGACGCGGTCCTGGACTGGCTGCTGGCGGACTGCTCGGCGGGCCTGCGGGCCGTGCTGCCGCGGGCCGCCGCCGCGCTGAGCCAGGGCCAGGCGGAGGCCGCCCCGCGGCTGTGGCGGGGCGTACCGACCGCCCTGCAACGGCAGTTCGAGGACCAGGGGCGGGCGGTCTACCACCCGGTCGTCCGGTTCCTGCTGCTGCGGCAGCTGGAGGCCGGCGCCGGGGACGGGCCCGGCAGCTGGAACGGCGCGCACACCGCACTGGCGGATGCCGCGGGCGACGACGAACGCACCGCCGCCTACCACGAGTTGGCCCGGGACCGGCTGGACGCGGCGGTGGACTGGCTGCACGGGCGGTTCCACACCGTGCCGGCCGAGCGGTGGTGCGACGACCTCGCCCGGATCCAGCGCGCCCCGGCCCGCCGGCCCGGCGGGCGCCCGGAGAGCGCCCGGGCCCGCTACACGCGGCTGGTGGGCACGCCGTGGGGCGACGAGGAGCGGCAGGCGGTCACCCGGCTGCTGGCGGCCGGCTGGATCACCGCCCACCCGCGCTCCGACCCCTACGCCGGCGACTACGAGGACCCGCTCGGCGACCCGTACGCGGAGCTGTACGCGTACATCGCCGACGAGTTCCGGACGCTGCGCCGGCTCACCCGGTCCGAGACGGACCGGGACGTGTTCAAGGCCGAGGCCGTGCGGTACGAGAGGAAACCGTGGTGAGCGAGGGAACCGATGGCCTGGCCCCGGCGTTCCGGGTGCCGCGCGCGCCGCGCCGCAAGCTGCCCTGGATCGCCCTGGCGCTGGTCCTGGTCGCCGCCGCGGTCTTCGGCGGGTTCAGGGCGTTCGGCGGCAAGGACACCTGCGGCCACGGCATCCCCAAGGTCGGGCCGGCGCACGAGTGCATCGGCGTCACCGACGGCAGCACCGTCTTCGAGCCGTCGCTCGCCCCGGTGATGGCGAAGATCCTCGCCGAGAACAAGCGGGTCGCGGCGTCCGGCCGGCCCTGGGTGAGCGTCGCCTACGTCGAGCCGTTCACCACCGACCCGCAGGACGAGGCGACCAAGTACGGCATCCGCGAGGAGCTGGACGGGGCGTACCTGGCGCAGCGGCAGCTGAACGACGCGCAGCTCGGCGGGCGCGGCGACACCCCGCAGATCCGGCTGCTGGTGGCCAACATCGGGCTGCGCTCGGAGCAGTGGAAGCCGCTCACCGACCGGCTGATCGCCATGACGCACGGCGGCGACCGGCTGGTGGCGGTCGCCGGCTTCGGCCAGAGCCGCGGCGGGACCCTCCAGGCGGTGCAGGCGCTGCGGGCCGCCAAGGTGCCGATGATGGGCGCCACGGTCAGCGCCGACAACCTCGCGTCCGCCGCGCAGGTCGGGTTCTTCCGCAGCTCCGCGCCCAACTCCGACCAGGCCAGCGCCGCCGTGAACTACCTCAGGCAGCAGCAGGCGGCCAGGCACGGCGCCTACAAGGTGCTGGTGGTCAGGGACCGCAACCAGGACGACATCTACAACACCTCGCTGTACAACGACTTCGTGGCGGCGGCCCGGAAGACCTCGCTGGCGCTGGTCGGCGGCGACCTGGAGTACGTCTCGGGTGTCGACGGGATCAGCAACGCCTTCTCGTCGGTCGCCGACCGGGTGTGCGACAAGAAGCCGGACGCGGTGTTCTTCGCCGGGCGCGGGGTGAACCTGCGCGCGTTCATCACGGCGATGTCCGCGCCCGACCGCCGCTGCCAGGTCACCGTGCTCACCGGCGACGACGCGGTCGGGGTCTACTACGACAGCTCGGAGAGCCGCAGCGTGCGGGACCGGTTCGCCGCCAACTGGCAGGCCAGCGGGGTGACCGTGATGTTCACCGCGCTCGCCCACCCCGATCTGCCGGGCCGGCTCTACCCGTCCGACCGGAACCCGTACCCGGGCTTCCTCCAGCTCTACCACGACGAGTTCGGCGCGGGCACCGACAACTTCCAGGACGGCCAGGCGATGCTGGCCCACGACGCGGTGTGGACGCTCGGCGTCGCCATCCGGGAGGCGGCGGGCGACGGCACCACCGCGGTGAACGCGGGGAGCACGCTGAACGCGCTGGTGAGCGGCGGTTCGGTGGCGGGCCTGACCGGTCCGGTCGAGCTGGGCTCCGACGGCAACCCGCAGGACAAGCCGATGGCGCTGGTCCGGCTGGAGCCGACCGGCGCCTACACCTTCCGGCAGGTCGTCAGGCCCTGAGTGCCGGGCGGGCTGCCGGGCCGCGCCGCCCGAGGGGCGTCCGGGGCGTCGCCGGGCGCGCTCGGCCCGGGCTCAGCGCTGGGGCTGGAACTGTGGGCCCTGCGGGGGCAAGGCGAAGCCGCCGTCGCCGTTCGCCGACACCGCCGGGGGGACGGCGGGCGGGGCGAGGGGCGGGGGCACGGCCGGCTGCGCGGCCGCGACGGGCTGCGGGTAGCCGTAGGCGGGGTAGCCGGGCTGCGGCTGCTGGTGGACCGGCGGCTGCTGGTGGACCTGCGGGGGCGCGGCCGGCGGGGCGCTCATCGGCTGCGGGTAGCCGTACGCGGGCTGGGCCGGCACGTGCGCGGGGGTGGGGGCCTGAAGCGGGTAGCCGTAGGCGCTGGTCGGTGCGGGCTCGGGCTCCGGTATCCGCGCCTGCGGGGTGCCCAGCGGCGTGGTGGGCACCGAGGCCGGGCGCACCGGGGCGGCCGGGGCCTGCCCGGTGGCGGCGGGCTCCCCGTCGTCCACCGCGACGCCGTACTGCGTGGCGAGGCCGACGAGGCCGGAGGCGTACCCCTGGGCGAGGGCGCGGAACTTCCATCCGGCGCCCTTGCGGTACAGCTCGCCGCAGATCAGGGCGGTCTCCGCGCCGGTGTCCGGGACCACCTCGAAGCTGACGACGGGCGCGGCGTGCTGCGGGCCCGCGGTGTCGTACAGGGTCAGGCCGAGGTCGCGCACGGTGCGGAACGGCCCGCCGTCGCAGGACGCGGCGATCACCACCCGGTCCACGCCGGCGTCCAGCGCGGCCAGGTCGACCTCGACGGTGTCGGTGAGGCCCTCGGGGACCCGCTTCTTCGGCAGGTGGCGGGCCAGGCCCGAGGGGTGGCGCGGCTCGTTGTAGAAGACGAAGTCGGCGTCGGAACGGACCCGTCCGTCCGGGCCGAGCAGCAGCACGGAGGCGTCGACATCGGGCGCGCCGGGGCCGGGGGTCCAGTGCAGCACCGCGCGCACCCCGGTCACGTCCAGCGGGGTGTTCGAACCCTTCACCATCACGTGCGTCATACCGGTCATCCTGCCCTTCCGGTGGGTCACGCCACAACGTCGGGTGCGGGAGGGAGGGACGGTCACCGGGCGGACCCGCTGCGGTTACCTGTTTTTCACACACGCAGGGAACGGGTAACCCATGCTCGCACGTACGATAATCGGCCAGATGTTGTCAGGTTCCTCATTCCGAAAGGGGGCATATGCGACACTTCGGACACCTGGCGGGTGACCTCAGGAGCGAGATCTTCCACCGTGAGCCCCAGGAATTCACTGCGGATTCCGCTGCCCGCACGCTCG
>WRCZ01000384.1 GCA_009783685.1 Actinomycetes bacterium | reverse complement strand
CCGGTACTGGGTGGGTTTGAGGCCGAGCCGGGAGAACGCCCGCCGCCAGGCGTGGACTTCGGGGAAGTCGCCCTCGGCGGCGCCCGCCAGCCGCCGGGCCGCCCGCGCGGTGTACGCGGCGACGGCGTCCGCGACGTCGGCGGTGTCGGCGGTGTCGGCGGTGTCGTTGAGGGATCCCGCGTACAGGGCGCCGGCGGCGAGCCGGGGGTGGTCGGACCAGAGAGCGGCGGCGTGCCGGAAGACCAGGGCCATGGTCAGCCCACCGCCAGCCGCGCGCCCAGCGCCACGAAGCTCACCGCGAACACCCGGCGGACGCCGCCCATCACCTGCGGACGGGCGACCAGGTGCCGGCGGACCGCCGCGGCGCCCCACCCGTACGCGGTGAACACCACGAACGTCAGCGCCATGAACACCACTCCGAGCCGCAGCATCGCGGCCGTCGTGCCGGGCGAGCCCTGCGGCACGAACTGCGGCAGGAACGCCACGAAGAACACGGTGAGTTTGGGGTTGAGCAGGTTGACCAGCACGGCTCGGGCGACGATCCGGGACGCCGGCTCCGGCTCGGTGTCCTCCGTCACCGTCAGCGCCTCCTTGTCCCGCAGCGTCGTCCAGGCCATGAACAGCAGGTAGGCGACGCCCAGGTACTTCACCAGCGCGTAGCCGAACGAGCTGCTGTGCAGGAGGGCGGCGAGACCGGTGATGGTCAGCGCCAGGTGCGGCACGATGCCGAGGGTGCAGCCGAAGGCGGCGACCACGCTCGCGCGGCGGCCGTGGGCCAGTCCGGCGGCGAGGGTGTACACCACCCCGGTGCCCGGGGTGACCACCACGACGAGGGTGGTCAGCAGGAACGCGATGCTCAAGGGGGACCTCCGCGGGTCGGCAGGGTGCGGCCTCCCTTCACCCTGCCGCGCCCTTGGCCCGGTCCACAGGGCCAAACCCGGTGCGTTCCACCGGTCCAAACACCGGCCGCCGCGACGGCGCGCGCGTCAGTCGATGGCGCCGCCGGCGCCGTCCGAGCGCCAGAGGATCTCGGGGACGGGGGCCTCCGGCGTCTCGAACCAGCCCTCCGGCATGTGGGGCTTGGGTATCTCGGCGCCGCGGCGCAGGATCCGCCCGTCGCGGACGTGGCGGCCGAGCAGCGCGCCGCCGAAGACCACGAAGCCGACGCCGACCAGCCAGGTCTCGACCGTCAGCACGGTGCCGACCGGGCCGTACGCGTCCGCGTTGCTGACGATCATCGGCGCGAAGAACAGCTGGGAGAACATCCGCAGGCCCGCCAGCCCGACCATGGTGAAGACCGCGCCGGGCAGTGCCGTCTTCAGCCGCACGGCTCCGCCCAGCAGGAAGCGCTGGCCCCAGGCGAAGAAGCCCACGCCGAGCAGGACGGTCAGGACGATGCGGACCGCCGTGCGCAGCGGGCCGCTGCCCAGCGCGGCGGCGCTCTGCGACTCGCAGAACAGGTAGGCGGTGAGCACCACGAGCCACACCGTGCGGCGCCAGTCGCGGTGCCACGGGCCGGCCGGCAGGTCCCAGATCCTGCGGTAGCCGTTCTCCACGCTCGCCACGAAGGTCAGCCCGAAGTACGCCAGCGACGCCAGACTCCACGCGCTGGTGGCGCTCAGGACGTTGCGGGGCGCGGCGAACATGCTCCGTACGCTGTGCGCGCCTTCGGTGGTGAGGCCCATCCCGTCGACGACCCACTGGGCGAAGCCCGGACGGTTCTCCCACGGCGTGGCCGCCGCGACCACGACCAGCAGCGGCATCAGCGTGACGAAACCGAGCGCGGCGAACCCCATGGAACGGTGCAGCAGTTCGATGTGGAGGGCCTGTTTCGTCAACCGCCCGGTCGCGGACCGCTTCCAGGCTTCGGCCAGTCTGGACATGGGCTCACCCTTCCCCCAGCGTTACCGCTGTGGATACCGGGCCGGGTCCCCCCGGTGCAACTCGGCTTTCCCGAAAGGGCGTTACGTCACGTCCGTCCCGTGCGCCGCGGGGGCCACGGCTGCCCGTGGGCGCCGCCGCTCGCGCCGCCGGCCGGTGCGGCGGTCCGTGCCCCCCTTCCGCTGCCAGCCCCCTCGTGCGTACGGGATTCACAGCTGTCTGACAGGACAGCACCTTGCGCAAGTGCGCCCGGCAGCCTCACACTTCACCCGTTCACCAGCGGAATCGCTCAAAGATTGTCATGTGCGCAACATAGAAGGCTCGGTCCCAACCCCCTGAGGAGAGTCACATGCAACTGCGCGCACGGTTGTTCGGCATCGGCGTGGCGGCGCTGGCGGGGATCCCGCTGGCAGTCCTCGGCCCCGCCGGCGCCTCGCAGGCCGCCGTCTCACCGGCCGCCGCCGCCTCGCACGCCCAGAAGACCGCGCACTCCTGTGCCACGAGCAAGCCGGGATTCGCCTCCTGCAAGGCGATCGTCCGCACCGACCTCGTGCAGGCCCAGGCGGTTGCGCCGAACGCGGCGAAGCCGAACGCCACCCCGTCCGGCTTCGGCCCGTCCAGCCTGCAGTCCGCGTACAACCTGCCGTCGTCGACGGCCGGCGCGGGTCGCACGGTGGCGATCGTCGACGCCTACGACGACCCGACCGCCGAGGCCGACCTCGCCGTCTACCGCGCCCAGTTCGGGCTGCCGGCCTGCACCACGGCGAACGGCTGCTTCAAGAAGGTCAGCCAGACCGGCGGCACCAACTACCCGAAGACGGACGGCGGCTGGGCCCAGGAGATCTCCCTGGACCTGGACATGGTCTCGGCGATCTGCCCCAACTGCCACATCCTGCTGGTCGAGGCGAAGACCTCCAGCTTCGCCAACCTGGGCGCCGCGGTGAACCAGGCGGCGAGCACCGCGGGCGTCGTCGCGATCAGCAACAGCTACGGCGGCTCGGACGCCTCGGACGCCAGCTACGGCTCCTACTACAACCACCCGGGCATCGCGGTGACCGCCAGCTCCGGTGACTCCGGCTACGGCGCGAGCTACCCGGCGTCCTCGCACTACGTGACCGCGGTCGGCGGCACCACCCTCTCCACCGCGTCCAACACCCGCGGCTGGAGCGAGACCGCCTGGAGCGGCGCCGGCAGCGGCTGCTCCGCGTACAACACCGCGCTGAGCGGCGCCGCCTCGTTCGACACCGGGTGCGCCAAGCGCGCCGAGGCGGACGTCTCCGCCGTCGCCAACCCGTCGACCGGCGTAGCGGTCTACGACAGCACGGCCTACCAGGGCTACGTCGGCTGGATGGTCTTCGGCGGCACCAGCGTCTCGTCCCCGATCATCGCCTCGGTGTACGCGCTGGCCGGCAACACCGCGTCGATCGACAACAACTACCCCTACACGCACTCCACGTCGCTCAACGACGTCACCTCCGGCAGCAACGGCAGCTGCTCGACGTCGCAGTGGTGCACCGCCCGCGCCGGCTGGGACGGGCCCACGGGCCTCGGCACGCCGAACGGCATCGGGGCCTTCTGACCCCACCCGGGGCCACCGCCCCACCGCACCACCAGCCCCACCGCACCACCCCCGCCGGGCCGGAAGGCAACCTCGCCTTCCGGCCCGGCGCCGCGTTCGGCCCGCCCCGCACGGCGCCGGCCGGGCCCCCGCGCCGTCCACCGGCCCCGCGCGATGGCCGGATTGTTATGCGCGTAAACGACGTGAACCGGAAGGAAGCGGACGGATGTTGCGTCGCGGCGCTTGACGTGCCGTATCCCCAGCAAGGAATCTTGCTGTCTCCCCCCGCATCGCCTCTTTCAAACCCGTCAGGTTGGTGTGCCCATGCGCGTCCTTCCCTCGGCAACCGGTGCGGCTCTGGCCGTGGCGGCGACCGTGCTGCTCAGCCCCGCGGCCTTTGCCGACGCACCCGGTGACAACGGCACCGTGAAGATCCACGATGCCAGGACCGGTGAGGAACTGGTCAAGAACGAGCCCCACGTCTGCACCTTCTACCTCGACGCCTTCTCCTTCGACGGCCGGCAGCAGGCCGCCTGGGAGATCGACCAGCAGGCGCCGACGGGCAAGGCGGTCGCCGCGAAGGGCGCGATCACGCTCGACGCCGAGGGCCACGGCCGCACGGCGGACATGACGCTCCCCGACGGCCACTACAAGCTCGTCTGGAACTTCGACGGCGAGCACGGCAAGGCCAAGCACAAGGTGTTCTGGGTGGCGTGCGACAAGGGCGGCACGCCGACCCCGTCGGACTCCGGCTCGCCGACCCCCAGCGCGTCCGACACCTCGACCGCGCCGGGCAGCACCAGCTCGGGCGGCAGCAGCTCCGGCGGCTCCGAGTCCGGCGGCAGCGGCTCCGGCGGTTCGGAGTCCGGCGGCTCCACGGGCACCCCGGGTGAGTCCGGCGGCAGCACCTCGGCCACCCCGTCGCCGTCCGCCTCCACCGGCTCGGACAGCGGCAGCCTGGCCTCCACCGGCGCCTCCGTCGGCGGTGTCGCCGCGCTGGCCGCGGTGCTCCTGGGCGCGGGCGTGTTCGTGCGGTTCCGCCGCAAGGGCGCCGCGCGCCAGCACTGAGGCCGGCACGCACCACCGGGGCCGACGTTCCGACGGGCTGACGCAACGAGGCACTGACGCGGTGCCGCCGCGGCCGTGATCACCCCGCAGGAGGGGTGGTCACGGCCGCGCGGCGTTCAGCCAGGTGTGCAGGGCCCACCACCAGCGGAGCGTGGGCAGGACACCCGGGTCGTCGAACGCGTCCGCCGCGCCCGTGAGTTGGAGGAGGCGCAGCAGGCGGTGGCGTGCGGTGTTGGGGTGCACGTGGAGGGCCGCCGCGGTCAGGTCGAGGCGGTGGCCCAGGTCGAGGTACGTCCAAGCGGTGCGCGCCAGTTCACGGTGGAAGTCGTCCGCCGGGTCGAGGGCGCCCAGCAACTCCTCGGCCAGCAGCGCCGCCAGGGCCGGCTGCGCGGCCAGCGCGGTCTCGCCCGCCAGGTCGGTCAGCCGCCGGATCCCGGTCAGCCCGCGCGCGGCCGCCGCGGGCAGCGCCTGCGCGCACAGCCGGTGCACGGCGGGCACGCCGTCCAGCGGCACCGCGGGGGAGACCAGCAGCAGCGGGCCGTCGCCGGTGGCGTCCGGCCGGGCCGGCAGCCGTGGGGACAGTCCGGCGAAGCGCCCGTCGACCAGGCCGAAGAGGGCGCCGGGCACGTCCAGTTGGCGTTCCAGGGCGCGCGCCCGCACCGGGTCGGTCACCGCCGACAGCACGCAGTGCAGGCGGGTGCCGGGGTCGAGGCCCGCCTGCCGCACCTCCGCCTCGGGCGGCGGCCCGGCGGCCCCGTCGTGCAGCAGCCGCCGCAGCAGCTGGGTGCGGGCATCGCGTGCGGTGCGGGCCAGTTCGAGCTGCGCGGTGTGGTAGCCGTTGATGACGTGGCGCTCCATCGCGCCCGCGTGCCGGTCGAAGTGGAGCAGGGCGTCCAGGAGTTCGCGGTCGGGGACGCCCGCCTCCCGCGCGCGGGCCACGCCGATCTCCAGCGCCCGTCGCCGGCCCGCCTGGACGCCGAGCAGCAGGGCGGTCAACGGCACGCCCTGCTCGGCCCGGTCGGCGCCGAGCGCCGCCGCGACCGGGTCCTCGTCGGGGAGCGCTGCCTCGGGATCGTCGAACGACGTCAGGCCGGACGCGAGCAGGACGGTGACGTGCCGCCGGTTCTCGGCCTCGGGCAGCCGGGCCACCTCCGGCGAGGTGCGGGCGGCCGCGATCACCTCGTCCACCACGTGCGCGTCGGCGACCATCGCGCGCAGCACCGCGCCCAGCACGCGCCGTCCCTCGTCCGCCATGCCGTCCCGCCTCCTCGCCCGCCGGGCTGCCGAACGTAACACGCACGCCCGGTCCGCCCACCGGCCTCGCACCGCCGCTCCCCGGCCGCCTCCCGGGACCGCTCGCCGCCGTCCCGCGGTCTTGGGCGTCCCGGCATGTGGGGCCTCGCCCGACGGCCCGCGCGTCCCGGCAGGCGGGGCGTCGCCCGACGGCCCGGGTGACGGATCCCTCACCCGCCCCGCGCCGAAACGGTGGACCCGCTCCCTCACCAGGGACGATCGTGGGCGGCATGGACGATCACCGCACGGCGCACTCCGACCCCGCAGGCCCGGCCGACGACTTCGCGACGGAGGGCGGCGCCATTGACGCCACGGACGGCGACGCGGCGGGCGCCACGGACGCTGGTGCCACGGACGCCATGGACGGCGGTGCCGCGGACGCCGCGGACGCCGCGGACGCCGCGGACGGCGACGCGGCGGAAGCCCGAGAGGTCCGGCGCTTCTGGGGCGGCCTCGGCCTGCCCGGGCTCGTGGACGTCCACACGCACTTCATGCCCGAGCGCGTCCTGCACAAGGTCTGGG
>WRCZ01000383.1 GCA_009783685.1 Actinomycetes bacterium | reverse complement strand
GGCCTGACACCGTCGACTCCGCCAGCTGAACCCGGGGGCTGACCAATCAGCTTCGCTGGGACTCGTCAACGTTCGTTGAGACGGGTCGCCCCGGGCGGCCCGCCCCGCACCCCCCGAATGACACAGTTGCAAGCAGCGTGCTTGCAAAAGTTAGCGGACGGAGGCAGGCTGTACGCATGGGTGCACTCAAGGTGGGCGGTGTCGGTGAGTTCCTGCGGGAGCAGCGGCGCAGCGCGCAGCTGAGCCTGCGGCAGCTCGCGGACGCGGCCGGGGTGTCCAACCCGTACCTGAGCCAGATCGAGCGCGGGCTGCGCAAGCCCAGCGCGGAGATCCTGCAGCAACTCGCCAAGGCGCTGCGGATATCCGCCGAGACGCTCTACGTCCAGGCGGGCATGCTCGACGCCCGCGAACGGGACGAGCTCGAGGTGCCGGCGGCGATCATGGCGGACCCGTCGATCAACGAGCGCCAGAAGCAGGTGCTCATCCAGATCTACGAGTCCTTCCGCAAGGAGAACGCCGCCGCCCGGGACGAGGACGCCGCCGGCACGCCGGCGGACAGCCCGGAGCCGCCGCGCGACTCCGCCGACGAGGCCCAGGACGGCCAGACCACAGACGCAGACACGGGCACAGACGGGGAAGCACACGCGGGGCCCGTCCCCGTACGGGAGGAAACCGGCAATGACGATCACCGATGACATCGTGAAGAGCCTGCGCAACCCGACGCCGCTGTACGCGGTCGCGGGCACCGCGGACCTCGCCGCGGAGAAGCTGCGGGAGGTGCCGGCGCTGTTCGAGAAGCTCAGGGAGCAGGCGCCGGAGCGGTTCGAGAAGATCCGCGGCACCGACCCCAAGGTCGTGCAGGAGCGGGTCTCCACGCAGGCCAAGGACGCCCAGGCCCGGCTGAACGAGACGTTCTCCGACCTGGACCTGAAGGAGCTGCGGGACTTCCGCAGGATCGGCGAGTCCATGCAGGGCTTCGCGCTGCAGGGCGTGGGCCGCGCCGCGGAGTACGCGGTCAGGGCCCGCGAGACGTACGACGGGCTGGCCGAGCGCGGCAAGGGCGCGGTCGCCACCTGGCGCGGCGAGGCGGCCGACGACGTGGTGGAGATCGCCGCCGCCGTGGAGCCGCGGAAGGAGTCGGCGCAGGGCGGGTCCGCGCAGGCGAAGTCCGCGCAGGGCAAGGACGCCCCCAAGCCGGCCGCCGCCCGCCGGTCCACGCCGCGCAAGCCGGCCGCCCCGAAGAAGGCCGGCGACAAGTCCGCGAAGTGACGACGTCCTTTTCGCGACGGGCCGGGCACGCAATGCGCGCCCGGCCCGTTGTGCGGGTAGGACAGGTACGGTGGACGGCGGGTGTCAGTGGCCCCAGCAACCCACGCACCGACATGACGGCGACCAAGGCGGTGGACACGTGCTGATCACGGGATTCTTCACGGTATTCGGCGTGATCTCGTTGGTGCTCTTCCTGTTCGCGCTCTTCGCGTTCGTGGACGCGGCGATCCACCGCGAGGACGCCTACCGGGCCGCGGGCAAGAACACCAAGGCGTTCTGGCTGATCATCCTCGGCATCGCGGCCGTGGTGATGAAGCTGTTCTCGGTGCTGTCGTTCCTGCCGATCATCGGCCTGGTCGCGGTGATCGTCTACATGGTCGACGTCCGGCCCGCGCTGCGCGAGGTGGGCGGCCGCAACCGCGGGAACCGCCCGCGCCGCAACCGCGGCAGCAGCAGCGACGGCCCCTACGGCCCGTACAACGGCCGCCGCTGAGGCCGAGCCGCTCGTCCGAAGCGTCGAAGCGTTGAAGCGTCGGACATCCGGCTCCCGGGCCGGTGCCCGGAGCGCCGTCAGGCGCCCCGCCGCTCCAGCAGCACGACCGCCACGTCGTCCGTCAGCTCGCCGCCGTTGAGTTGCCGCGCCTCGGTGACGACCGCGTCCAGCAGCTCCTCGCCGCCGAGCCCGGCGGCCAGCAGCCGCGAGGTGATGCGCAGCATGCCGTCCTGGCCGAGGCGCAGCGTCCCCTCGCCGATCCGGCCCTCGATCAGGCCGTCGGTGTAGAGCATCAGGCTCCAGTCGCCGGGCAGCCGGACCCGGATCCGGTGCCAGAACGCCTCCGGCAGCAGCCCGAGCGCCGGGCCGCCCTCCTCGAACGGCAGCAGCCCCGGTTCCCGGCCGGCCAGCGCGACCAGCGGCGCCGGGTGCCCGGCCAGGTGCAGGTCCGCGGAGTCGCCGTCCGGCGCGATGTCCACGATGCACAGCGTCGCGAAGATCTCCTCGTCGGCGCGCTCGTGCACCAGCACGTCCTGCATGGTCCGCAGCAGCGCCTCGCCGCCGAGCCCGGCGAAGGTCAGTGCCCGCCAGGCGATGCGCAGTTCGACGCCGAGCGCGGCCGCGTCCGGGCCGTGCCCGCAGACGTCGCCGATCATCGCGTGCACGGTGCCGTCCGGGGTGCGCACCGTGTCGTAGAAGTCGCCGCCGAGCAGCGCGCGGCTGCGGCCGGGGCGGTAGCGGGCGGCGAACCGCAGGTCGGTGGCGCCCTGCAGCAGCGGCGTCGGCAGCAGGCCGCGTTCCAGCCGGGAGTTCTCCTGCGCGAGCAGCCGGGACTCGGTGAGCTGGCGCTGTGCGAGGTCGGCGCGCTTGCGCTCGACGGCGTACCGCACGGCCCGCGTCAGGGTGGCCGCGTCGACGGCGTCGCGCGACAGGTGGTCCTGGGCGCCGATGCGGACCGCCTCGGCGGCCCTGCCGTCCTCGTCGTTACCGTCGCTCAGCACGAGCACGGCGGTGCCGGGTGCGATCCGCACCACCTCGGGCAGCCGCTCCAGGACGTCGGGCAGGTCCAGCAGGATGCAGTTCACGTCGTCGGTGAGCAGCCGGCCGGCGGCGGTCAGGTTGCGGGCCCGCAGCACGCGGATCCGCGGGCCGCTGCCCTCCTGGAAGTAGGGGGCGGTGAACGCGCCGGTCGCGTCGTCGCCGACCACGAGGAGGGTGAGCACGGTCGTCCCCGGGACGCTGTCCTGCCGCTGGCGCGGCAGCGTGAGCGCGCCGACCGGCCGGTCCAGCGGCTCCGGCCCGGCGTCGGGGTGCGGCAGGTCCGCCGGTTCGTGCGCGGGCACGGTGGCGGAGCCCTCGGCCCCCGTACCGGCGACTGAGGGCCGTTCGGTGCCACGCCGTGCAGCGGACATCAAGCGACTCCCTTCCCTCCTCCGAGGAACATCAGGCGACCCTAGTGGCTGGAGACGACGTGACGGGAGGGCTGGAAGTAAACCGTCAGCGTCATATGCAGTGGCCAGCGGGTGGTTTCACCGTGGATGTGCTGATCCGCACATGACCAACGTCACGCCGTTCGGCCACAACCGTGCCCCGGAATCGGCCCTCTTACGGGTTCGCGTGCGGGGCCACCGCGTCCCAGGCGAGGGTGACCTCGCCCTGCCGCCAGCGTGCCGGGCCGTGCAGCACCGGCCAGCCCGCGTCCCGCAGGTCCCGTACGGCGCGGATCCAGCGCTGCCGGGCGCCGAGCGCGGACAGCGGCGCGGCGGCCGCCCACGCGCGGTCGAACGCGGTGAGGAAGGCGTGCACCGGCTCGCCGGGGACGTTCCGGTGGATCAGTGCCTTGGGGAGCCGCTCGGCCAGGTCGGACGGTTTGCCGAGGGAGCCGAGGCGGGTCGCGAAGGTGACCGTGCGCGGCCCCTCGGGGCCCAGCGCCACCCACACGTGCCGGCGGCCGATCTCGTCGCAGGTGCCCTCGACCAGCAGGCCGCCCGGCGCGAGCCGCGCGCACAGCCGCGCCCACACGGCGCGGACCTCGGACTCGTCGTACTGCCGCAGGACGTTCGCGGCGCGGATCAGCAGCGGGCGCGCCCCGCCGGGCAGCGGGACCTCGAAGCCGCCGTGGACGAAGACGAGGCCGTCGCGGGCGTACGGCCGGGCGGCGGCGACCCGCGCGGGCTCGATCTCGATGCCGACCACGCGCACGTCGGGCCGGACCCGCCGCAGGCGGTCCAGGAGTTCGACGGCGGTCCAGGGGGCGGCGCCGTAGCCGAGGTCCACGGCGACGGGGTCGGGGGAGCGGCGCAGTTGCGCGGCGTGCGTGGCGGCGATCCAGCGGTCCATCCGGCGCAGCCGGTTCGGGTTGGTGGTGCCCCTGGTCACCACGCCTTCCGCCCGCTTGCCGCTCACCCCCGCAGCGTAGCGGCCCGCAGGCCCGCCTCATCCGGACGAGGGTTCCGCCCCGGACGTGCGAGGTCAGCCCCCAATGGGGCGCGGGGAACCGCGCGGCCGGCCACGCTGCGGGCCGCGGGCCGTCACCGTCCCGGAGGGGCGGTCCGGTCCCCCGGGCCGCCGGCCCGCAGCGGGCGACCGGCAGGGGACGGGGTAACCGTTCGGCAAAGAGGGAAATGGAATCGGCGATTCCGGTGTTGAGGGGGGTTGACGACGGGGGTACGGCTGCCGGAAGGAACGTAGGGTGACCCACTACACGTCCCGCCTCAGCGCACTGCGCGCCGGCCCCCACAAGCGGTGGACGGTCGGCCGGCGGGTGCGCCGCGTGGCGATGCTGAGCGTGCACACCTCTCCGCTGCACCAGCCCGGCACCGGCGACGCGGGCGGTATGAACGTGTACATCGTCGAGCTGGCCAAGCGCCTGGCCCAGCGGGACGTCGAGGTCGAGATCTTCACCCGCGCCACCAGCGGCGCCCTGGAGCCCGCGGTGGAACTGGCCCCCGGCGTCCTGGTCCGCCACGTCGACGCCGGCCCGTACGAGGGCCTGGCCAAGGAGGAGCTGCCGGCCCAGCTGTGCGCCTTCACCCACGGCGTGATGCAGGCATGGGCCGGCAACCGCCCCGGCCACTACGACCTGGTGCACTCGCACTACTGGCTGTCCGGCCACGTCGGCTGGCTGGCCGCCGAGCGCTGGGGCGTCCCGCTGGTGCACGCCATGCACACCATGGCCAAGGTGAAGAACGCCGCGCTGGCCGAGGACGACTGCCCCGAGCCGACCGCCCGGGTGATCGGCGAGACGCAGGTCGTGCGCGCCGCCGACCGGCTGATCGCCAACACCGACGAGGAGGCCGGCGAGCTGGTCCGGCACTACGACGCCGCCCCCGGCAAGGTCGCCGTGGTCCACCCGGGCGTCAACCTCGACCGCTTCCGCCCGGCGTCCGGGCGGGCCGCCGCCCGCGCCCGGCTGGGCCTGCCGCAGGACGCGGTGATCCCGCTGTTCGCCGGCCGCATACAGCCGCTCAAGGCGCCGGACGTGCTGGTCAGGGCGGTGGCCGTGCTGCTGGACGAGGACCCGTCGCTGCGCGACCGGCTGATCGTGCCGGTGGTCGGCGGCCCGTCCGGCTCGGGGCTGGCCAAGCCGGAGGCGCTGCACAAGCTGGCCGCCCGGCTCGGCGTGTGCGACGTGGTGCGCTTCCACCCGCCGGTGGACCAGGAGCAGCTGGCCGACTGGTATCGGGCGGCGACCGTGCTCGTCATGCCGTCGTACAGCGAGTCGTTCGGGCTGGTCGCCATCGAGGCGCAGGCGTGCGGCACCCCGGTGGTCGCGGCGGCCGTCGGCGGGCTGCCGGTCGCCGTCCGCGACGAGCAGACCGGCTTCCTGGTGCCCGGCCACGACCCGCACGACTACGCCGCGGTGCTGCGCCGCTTCGTCGACCACCCGCACCTGGGCGACGCGCTGGGCGAGGCCGCGGCCCGCCATGCCCGCGGCTTCGGCTGGGACACCGCTGCCGCCGACACCGCCGAGGTCTACGCGGCGGCGCAGTACGAGCACCGCCGTCACCTACGATCGGTCCATGGCTGAGCATCCGGGGGCCGGCGGCCCCGCCCACGCGTCCGCAGGCGAACCGTCCGCGGCGCCCGGCGGGTCCGCCGCGGGATCCGCCGGCCGGCCCGCGGGTGACGCAGCCACCGGTCCCTCCGCCGGGCCCGACGTCCCGGCCACCGGTCCCTCCGCCGGCTCCGACGTCCCGGCCGGCACCGCGGGCGATGCCGCCGATGGCGACCCGTCGGCCCGCGCCTGCCAGGCCGTCGAGCAGGCGCTCGGCGAGGCCGGGCTGGAGTGGGAGTCGCCGCGGCCCGGCACTTATGTGACCCAACTGCCCGGCACCCGCAAGCTGTCGACGACCTGCCAGCTCATCGTCGGCCGGCACACCCTGTCGCTGAACGCGTTCGTGGTGCGCCACCCCGACGAGAACCACGAGGCGTTCTACCGCTGGCTGCTGGAGCGCAACCTGCGCCTGTACGGGGTGGCTTACGCCGTCGACCGGCTCGGCGACGTCTACCTCAACGGCCGGCTGCCGGTGTCCGCGGCGACGGCCGAGGAGGTCGACCGGCTGCTCGGCGC
>WRCZ01000382.1 GCA_009783685.1 Actinomycetes bacterium | reverse complement strand
GCAGGGCCTGCTGATGTACCTGCCGGAGAAGGACGCCAAGGGTCTGATCGCGGCCTGCGCCGAGCGGTTCCCCGGTGGCCGCTTCCTGTTCGACGCCCTGCCGCGGGCGATGGTCGCCCGCAACCAGGCCGGCGCCATGGACCGGGGCGGCGACGCCGGGTACCGGGCACCGCGCTGGGAGTGGGGCATGGACGCGAAGGAGTACCGCAAGGTCGCCGCGGCCTCGCCCCGCATCACCGAGGTCCGCAGCCTGCGCTTCCGCCGCGGGCGCGGCCTCTACGCGCTCGCGCCGCTGTCCCATCTGATTCCCGGTGTGCGGTCGATGCGGATGTCGATCATCGCCGTCCGTTTCGGTGAGGACCCCGGAGCGGCGGAATAGCATGACGAACGCGTGCCCGCGCGGCACGCCACCGGGTCCCCGACGGACCCGGCGATGCGCCTGTTCCTCCGCCGGACCCGCCGGCGCGGGAACGGCGCGACCCCACCCGTCGCTTCGGCAAGAGAGACGAACAATTGACCTTTGATCCCCAGTCCTCCCTCGGTCCCGACTCCCCGCGGACGTATCAGGACAGCCTGCTGCCCGCCACCCGGCGGGCGTTGATGCACCGGGTCGCCGTCGGCCAGTCCGAGGGCCGCGCCCCCTCGCTCGTCGGCGCGGTGGTGCGCGGTGGGCGGCCGGTGTGGACCGGCTCGCAGAGCATGGTCGACGGGCACGCGCCGGACGCGGACACGCAGTACCGGATCGGCTCGATCACCAAGACCTTCGTCGCCGTGCTGGTGATGCGGCTGCGGGACGAGGGGCGGCTGGAGCTGACCGACCCGGTCGGGCGGCATCTGCCCGTGGTGGACGGTGCGGCCGGGGTGACGATCGGTCAACTGCTCGCGCACACCTCCGGCATCGCCTCCGAGACGCCCGCCCCGTGGTGGGAGCGCACGCCCGGCGAGCTGCGCCCGGAGATCGCCGACATCCTCGGCCCCGACCCGGCCAAGCTGCTGCCCGGCCGCCACTACCACTACTCCAACCCCGGATACGCCCTGCTGGGCGCCGTGGTGGAGCAGTTGCGCGGCAAGCCCTGGGGCGAGGTGCTCGCCGCCGAGGTGCTGGCACCGCTCGGCATGGACCGCACCACGCTGCTGCCCCAGGCGCCGGCCGCGGGCGGTTTCGCGGTGCACCCGTGGGCCGATGTGATGGTTCCCGAGGCGGTGCAGGAGACCGGGCGCATGGCGCCCGCCGGTCAGTTGTGGTCCACTGCCGCCGACCTGTCCCGATGGGCGGGGTTCCTGGCGGTGGGCCAGGACGGGGTGCTGAGCGCGAGCACGGTGGAGGAGATGCGGCTGCCGGCGGCACCGCCGCAGGAGGTGGACCCCGACGGCGGATACGGGCTCGGCCTGCAGTTGCAGCGCCGGGGAGGCCGCCAACTGGTCGGGCACACCGGCTCGATGCCCGGGTTCGTGGCCGCGCTGTGGATCAGCGTGGCCGACGGGACGGGCGCGATCGCCCTGGCGAACTGCACCTCGGGCCCTGCCGTCGGCGGGCTCGCCGCCGACCTGCTGGCGATCACGGTCGACGCCGAGCCGGTCTTCCCCGCTCCGTGGCGCCCGGCCGAGGACGTCGATCCGGCGGTGCTGGAGCTGGCCGGACCCTGGTACTGGGGCACGTCGGCCTTCGCCCTGCGGCTGCGGGCCGGGGGCGAGTTGCACCTCGCCCCGCTGACCGGCCAGGGCCGCGGATCACGGTTCCACGTGGAACCGGACGGCACCTGGACCGGTCGTGAGGGCTACTACGCGGGCGAGACGCTGCGCGTGGTGCGCGCGGCCGACGGCTCGGTGAGCCATCTCGACCTGGGGTCCTTCGTGTTCACACGCGAGCCGTACGATCCGTCGGCTCCGGTGCCGGGCGGCTTCCCGGGGTGGAACTGACCGGCTGAACCTGCGGCGCCGGCGCGGTTGCCGGCGCCGCTGCGGCCTGGTCGCCGCCGGATCCGGCCGGGGTGCGGAGCAGCACCGTGGCGATCACGGTGGCGGCGGCCAGCAGGGCGGCGGCAGCCAGGAAGGCCAGGTGGTAGCCGCTGGTCAGTGCCTGCGGAGCCGGGTCGCCGGCGGCCAGCCGGTGGTCGGTGCGGGCGCCGGCCAGCGAGGCCAGCACCGCCAGGCCGAGGGCGCCGCCGATCTGCTGGGCGGTGTTGAAGACGCCGGAGACCAGGCCGGAGTCGGCCGGGGTGGCGTCCGACATGCCGAGGGTCATCAGCGACGGCATGGCCAGGCCGAAGCTGACGCCGAACACCAGGATGGGCGGCAGCACGTCGGTGAGGTACGAGGCGTGCGCGGACGGCGCCCTGGCCAGCAGCAGGAAACCCGAGGCGAACAGGGCGAGGCTGGGCAGCAGCACCGCCCGCTGACCGAAGCGGGCGCCCAGCCGGGCGGACAGCGCCAGCGACATCACGCCGATCACCACGCCGGTCGGTGCGATGGCCAGGCCGATCTCCAGCGGGTCGTAGCCCAGCACCCGCTGGAGGTAGAGGCTGGTGAGGAACTGGAAGCCGAAGCCGCCCGCCACCATCAGCGCCTGGACGACGTTGGCCCCGGACACGATCCGGGAGCGGAACAGCCGCAGCGGCATGAGGGGTTGGGCGGCCCTGGCCTGCCGCAGCAGGAACGCCGCGAGCAGGGCCAGGGACAGCGCGCCGGACACCGCGGTGGAGGTCGAGGTCCAGCCGTGGCCGGCGGTCCTGACGATGGTGGAGACGCCGAGCATCAAGGCGGCGGTGACCAGGACGGCGCCCGGTGCGTCGACGCCGCGCAGCGACCTCGGGGTGCCGCCGGCCGGGCGGTCGTCCGGCAGCAGGCGCAGGCTGAGCAGGGCGGCGGCGATGCCGATGGGCAGGTTGACGAAGAAGATCCAGTGCCAGTTGATGGCCTGGGTGAGGACGCCTCCGGCCAGCAGCCCGAGCACGCCGCCGGCGGACTGGGTGAAGCTGTAGACGCCCATCGCCCGGGCCCGGCCGCGAGGTTCGGGGTAGAGCGCGATCACCATGCCGAGCGCGACCGCGGAGACCATCGCCCCGGCGGCGCCCTGGACGAAGCGCGCGGCGACCAGCACGCCGGCCGAGTCGGCGATGCCGCACAGCAGCGAGGCGGCGCTGAAGGCGGTGAGCCCGGCGACCAGGATGCGGCGCCGGCCGAGCAGGTCGCCGAGGCGGCCGGTGAGCAGCAGCAGCCCGCCGAAGGCGATGAGGTAGGCGTTGACCACCCAGGCCAGTCCGGCCTGGGAGAAGCCCAGGTCGTGCTGGATGGACGGCAGGGCGACGTTCACGATCGTCCCGTCGAGGACGATCATCAGCGTGCCGGCGCTCAGCACGGCGAGGGCCGCTCCCGGTGAGCGGGTCCCGGCCGGTACGAGCGGCTCGGGGGAAGGCTGTGCCATGGGAAGTCGCCTCCAGGCGGGGTCGGAGTGGCAAGACCGACCGTAGCAGATGGTTTTGTTGGAGACTATCTTTTACGGCCTTACCTGGGGCGGGCTGGGGGGGGGAGGTACGGCGCGGGGTCCGGGAAAATAGGTCCGCTGACGAACAATCCCGTAGTAGACCTATTTTGCTAGCCTGGACGCATGACCGCGCAGACCCCCGACTCCGTCGCCGTCGGCACCCCCGACCTGTCGTTCCTGCTGCAGCACACCGCCCATGTGCTCACCACGCAGATGACCGCCGCCCTCGCGGAGATCGGCATGTCGCCCCGGGCGCACTGCGTGCTCGCCCATGCCCTCCAGGCAGAGCGCACCCAGGCCCAGATCGCCGAGCTGTCCGACCTGGACAAGACGACGATGGTCGTCACCGTGGACATGCTGGAGCGGGCCGGGCTGGCCGAGCGGGTGCCGTCGCCGACCGACCGCAGGGCGCGGATCATCAAGGTGACCCCGCGCGGCGAGGAGACCGTCGCCGCAGGCCAGGCCATCGTCGACCGGGTTCACCGGGATGTGCTGGACGCCCTGCCCGAGGACGAGCAGGCGGTGTTCGTCTCCGCGCTCAACCGGCTGGCCACCGGGCACTGCGCGGTGCCGGCGGAGAGCCCCGAGGGCGTCCAGGGAGTGCGCCGGCCGCGTCAGGCGCGGACTTGACCGGGAAGTGACGGGCCGGGCCCGCGCTCAGTCCCCGGCCGCGACCAGTTCGTGGACCAGGTCGTGGCGGATGCGGTGCGAGGGCACGCCGATCCGCACCAGGGTGTCGACCGTGCTGCGGATCATCCCGGGCGGCCCCGACAGATAGGCGTCGTGGGTGTCCCACGGCCCGAACTCCTCGACCGCCTCCGGCAGCGGCCCGGACAGCGCGTCGCGCGGGGTGTCGCAGACCACCGTGTGCACCGACAGCCACGGGTGCTTGGCCTTCAGGGCGAGCATGGTGTCCAGGTCGTAGAGGTCGTGGTCGTGCCGGGCGCCGTAGAAGACATCGACCGAGCGCCGCCCGCCGTGCCCGGCGACGTCCTCGACCAGCGCCTTGATGGGCGCGATCCCGGTACCGCCCCCCAGGCACAGCAGGCCGTTGTCGCTGCCGTGGTCCACGGTCATGCTGCCCGCCGGAGGGCCGAGCCGGATGACGTCTCCGGGTCCCGCCCGGTTGACGAGGGCGTTGCTCACCCAGCCGGCCGGGACGGCCCGGATGTGGAAGGTCAGCAGCCCGTCGCCGCGGGGCGCGGAGGCGAAGGAGTAGTGCCGCCAGACCCGCGGCCACCACGGTGTCTCGACGGAGGTGTACTGCCCGGCCAGAAAGGGGTACGCCTGGTCGGGCCGCACGGTGAGGACGGCGACGTCCCTGGTACGGCGCTCGTGGGTCACGATCTCCGCATGCCACCAGGCCGGGGAGGTCTTCTCGTCGGCCGCCGCCGCGTCGATCATGATCTGCGAGATCGCGGTGTAGGCCCGTACCCAGGCGGCCTCGGTCTGCGCGGTCCACACCGCGGACGCGTACCGGGTGAGGGCGCCGATCAGCGCCTCGCCGAGGGCGGGGTAGTCCTGCGCCCGGGTGCCGTACTTGCGGTGGCCGCGGCCCAGCTGGGACAGGAACCCGGTGAGCGCGTCCGGGTCGTCGATCCGTTCGGCCGCGTGGAGCAGGGCCTTGAACAGCCGGTCCCGCTGGGCCTCCATGGCGACCGGGAACAGATCCCGCAGGTCAGGACGGCGCAGGAACAGCAGCGCGTAGAAGTACGAGGTCGCCTTGTCCGCGACAGGTGCGATCTCGTCCAAGGTGCGCCGGATCAGGAAGGCGTCCGGCGACGGCGGCTTGGCGTCCATGATGACCCGAGCCTGGCACCGAACCCACCGCATCGTGTGAATTGGGCGAAGGACGGCCCCTGCGGCCGGGGTGGCGCGTAGGATCGCCGTCCTGGACTGTGCCGTCGACGCGATGTTCCACGTGGAACACGCACCGTGACCGCGAGTCCGGCTCCTCGGCCGCGGCCCCGGGGACGGCCCGGACCGGCACCCGGTCCGTCAGCCCAGATCGGGTCCCAGCAGGCCCAGCACGCCCTCGATGTTGGCGTCCAGGTAGTGCCGCAGCGTCAGCGGGACGATGTCCACCGAGGCCAGGCCCATCCTGCTGAACGGCACCCGCACCACCTCGTAGTCGCCGCAGGGCGCCTCGACCTCGGGGCCGTGCCGGCGGGCCGGGTCCATCGACTCCAGACGGCAGGCGAAGAAGTACTGCACCTTGACGCCGTGCGAGCCGTCCTCGGCGATGTGCTCGATGGTGTCGACGAACGCGGGGACGGCGTCGGTGATCTTGCCGCCCAGCTCCTCGTCGATCTCGCGGTGCAGCGCGGTGAGGACATCGGCGTCCTCCTCCTCGACACCGCCGCCCGGGGTCACCCAGTAGGGGGCGAGGCCGGGCTTGGTCCGCTTGATCAGGATCAGGTGGTCGCCGTCGAGGACGATCCCGCGGGCGGTGCGCTTGACCACCGGGCGAGTGGTGGGACTGGGGTGCGTGTCCGGAGGCATGCCTGAGATCTGCCGCGACGGACCCGGGGGCAAACGTGTCCGGAGCGCCCAATCACGGTGCCGCTGGTCGCGGCGGGCACCCGCGTAACGGAAGCCACCCGGTGTCACGGGACGGACGGGAACGGAGCCGGACGGCCCTGGCAGCGGACCGGCCGCCGGCCGCGCCGGGCCCCCACCCGCCCGGCAGCGGAATCCGGCTCAGCCGGCGGCCTCGTCCAGGGCACGCAGCACATCGGCCACGATGTCCTCGGGGTCCTCGATGCCCACCGAGAAGCGGATGAAGCCGGGCGGCACCGCGTCCCCGCCCCAGCGGCCCCTGCGCTCCGCGGTGCACTGCACGCTGCCGAAGCTCGTCGCCTCGGCGGTCAGCCGCAGCGCGGCCAGGAAGCGCTCGGCGTGGGCCTGG
>WRCZ01000381.1 GCA_009783685.1 Actinomycetes bacterium | reverse complement strand
CCGCCCTTGCGGGCGGACGGCGCTCCGTGCCGGACACGGCCGCGGACTGTCCGGCCGGCGAACGCCGGGGGCCGGCCCGACCCGGCGGACGTGGCGCGCCCCTGGGCAGCGCCTCCGGCGGGCCCCCGGCGGCAACCGGCAGATCGGCAATCGACTCGGCAACAACGCGGCGCCCCGCATCCTCGGCGCGGCACCGCCGTCCCCGGCTCCGGCGGGCGCGCCCCGGCCGCCCTGGTTCCGGTGCGGGCCGGTGCGGGCAGCCGTCCCGCAACGCCGCAGTCCAGCGCGGGCGCCCCCGGACGGCCGGTTCCAGCCGGCCCGCACACGCGCGGGTCCGCCCGCGCACGCCCCCGTTCCGAATTCACAACTTCCCTGAAAAAACGGGTTTGCGCCAAGATCACGGCATGGTCACGATCGCTGTCACGCAGCTGTGCGCGCCCTTGCGAGCGCCGTTCGCCGGGGCGTAGGACATACGCCACGGGACTGAGGGGATGGCTAAATGCTTTCGTTAAACACGCGCAAGGACAGCAGCTTTGAGACGAAGACGGCGCACCACTCCGTGCGCCGCACTACGCGCATAGCGCTCGCCGCGGTCGCGGCGTCCGCCCTCGCGCTGACTGCCGCCGCGTGCAGCAGCAGTGACGACAGCAAGAAGGGCGGGAACAGCTCGAGTTCGCCGTCCACCTCGGCGAGCGGCAGCAGCTCCTCGCTCCAACTGCCCGATCTGCATGGCCAGAAGCTCGAAGTGGCCGCCGTGTGGACCGGCCCGGAGCAGGCCAACTTCATGCGGGTCCTCAAGGAGTTCGACAAGCGCACCGGCGCCAAGACCTCCTACGTGCCGACCGGCGACAGCCAGTCGACCTTCCTCGGCACCAAGATCGAGGGCGGCGCCCCGCCGGACGTGGCGTTCCTGGCCCAGAACGGCGTGTTGCACCAGTTCGCCGACAAGGGCTGGATCAAGCCGCTGGGAGCGGCCGCCCAGGCGCAGCTGACCCAGAACTTCTCGCCCGGGTGGCAGAAGCTCGGCGCTTGGAAGGGCAAGCAGTACGGCATTTACGCCAAGGTCTCCAACAAGTCGCTGATCTGGTACAACGCCGCGGCGTTCGCCAACGCGGGCGCGACCGAGCCCAAGACCTGGGCCGACTTCCTGAAGACCGCGGAGACCGTCTTCGAGTCGGGCACCCCGCCGGTATCGATCGGCGGCGCGGACGGATGGACTCTTACCGACTGGTTCGAGAACATCTACCTGTCCCAGGCCGGTCCTGACATGTACGACAAGCTTGCCGCGCACACCATCAAGTGGACGGACCCGTCGGTGAAGACGGCGCTGACCACGCTGGGGCAGCTGCTCGGCAACAAGGACCTGATCGCGGGCGGGACGCGCGGCGCGCTGGCCGCCGACTTCCCGAAGTCGGTCACCCAGGTGTTCACCGGCAGCACGCCGGCCGCGATGGTCTACGAGGGCGACTTCGTCTCCGCGTTCATCTCGGGCAACACCAAGGCGAAGGTGGGCACCGACGCCAAGGTGTTCCCGTTCCCCGCGGTGGGCACCGGCAAGGCGCCGGTGGTCAGCGGCGGTGACGTGGCGGTGGCCATGAAGGACTCCCCCGGCGCCCAGGCGCTGCTGACCTTCATCGGCTCCACGGACGCGGCCAAGATCTGGGCGTCGGGCGGCGGTTACCTCTCGCCGAACAAGTCGCTGGACTTCTCCGCGTACCCGGACGACGTGCAGCGGAACATCGCCAAGGCGCTGATCTCCTCCGGCGACGACTTCCGGTTCGACATGTCGGACCAGGCCCCGGCGGCCTTCGGCGGCACGAAGGGCCAGGGCGAGTGGAAGGACCTCCAGGACTTCCTCGCCAAGCCGTCGGACGTCGCCGGCGCCCAGGCGAAGCTCGAGGCCGACGCGGCCAAGGCCTACGGGAGCTGAGCATGGCTGACGCCTCCCTTCCGGGGGCGGGGGGCGGCGGCGCGGCCGCCGCCCCGGTCACGCCGGGTCCCGCGAAGGGACCCGGCGCCGGCCCCCGCCGCAGCATCATGGGCACGCCGCCGTGGGTGGCCGCGCTGTTCCTGCTGCCCGCGCTGGTCCTGCTGGGCGCGCTGGTGGTCTATCCGATCGTCTTCACCGTCCACCGCAGCCTCTACGACGCCGACGGCAGCGGCTTCGTCGGCCTGAAGAACTTCGGCACCGTCTTCACCGACCACGGCATCCTCACCGCGGTCCGCAACAACGCGATCTGGGTGGTGGTCGCGCCGACCGTGGCGACCGCGCTGGGCCTGGTGTTCGCCGTGCTCACCGAACGGGTGCGCTGGGGAACGGCGTTCAAGCTGATCGTCTTCATGCCGATGGCGATCTCCATGCTGGCCGCCGGCATCATCTTCCGCCTGGTGTACGACCAGGACCCGTCGCGCGGTGTGGCGAACGCGGTGGTGGTCGCCGTACACGACACGTTCAGCAGCGACGCGGCGTATCCGGGCGCCCGGCCACGGCCCAACAGCGATCTCGCGCCGACCGCCGGCGGCTCGTACACGTCGAAGTCGACGGCGAGCGTGGGCACTCCGGCCGACCTGCCGCTGGTGGGCATCCCGCAGAACAAGGTGCCCGCCGGCGCCCAGCAGGCCAAGCCGGCGGCGACCAGCCCGGACGCGGTGACCGGCACCGTCTGGCTGGACTTCCGGCCCGGCGGCACCGGCAAGCCCGGGGTCATCGACCCCGGCGAGAAGGCGCTGTCCGGCGTGAAGGTGCAGGCGGTCAAGGACGGGAAGGTGGTGGCGTCGGCCAAGTCGGGCAAGGACGGCACCTACCGGCTGCCGGCCTCCGCCGCGGGCGCCCAACTCCGGCTGCCCGCGTCCAACTTCGCCGAGAAGTACAACGGCATCAACTGGCTCGGCCCGAACCTGGTGACCCCGTCGATCATCGCCAGCTACATCTGGATGTGGGCGGGCTTCGCGATGGTGCTCATCGCGGCCGGCCTGGCCGGCGTCCCACGGGAGCTGCTGGAGCAGGCACGGGTGGACGGCGCCAACGAGTGGCACGTGTTCCGCCGGATCACCGTCCCGCTGCTGGCGCCGGTCCTGGTCGTCGTCATGGTCACGTTGATGATCAACGTGCTGAAGATCTTCGACCTCGTGTACATCATCGCGCCCGGCCAGACCCAGGAGAACGCCAACGTGCTGGCGCTGCAGCTGTACCTGTCGTCGTTCGGCGGCGGCAACAACCAGGGCGTCGGCAGCGCGATCGGCGTGATCCTGCTCCTGCTGGTGCTGCCGGTCATGATCGTCAACATCCGCCGGCTGCGCAGGGAGGGACGGCGATGAGCGCGGACGCGACAACGGGCGGTGCGGTCACCGCCCCCGGCACGGCCGCCGAGCAGGTCGGCGAGGGGCGGGGACGCCCGGGGCTGGCGAGCCGGCTGGCGGCCCGCACCACGGGCGGCGTGCTGCGGATCTTCCTGCTGGTGGTGGCGCTGTTCTGGCTGCTGCCGACGGTCGGGCTGCTGCTGTCCAGCCTGCGCTCGCCGACCGACATCACGGCGAGCGGCTGGTGGAAGGTGTTCACCTCGCCGTCGCAGCTGACCTTCACCAACTACCACACGCTGCTGAGCAACAGCGCGATCACCGACTCGCTGTGGAACACCGTGCTGATCACCGTCCCGGCCACGTTGCTGGTGGTGGTGATCGGCTCCCTGGGCGGCTACGCCTTCGCCTGGATGGACTTCCCCGGCCGGGACTGGTGGTTCATGGGCGTGGTGGCGCTGCTGGTGGTGCCGGTGCAGGTGGCGCTGGTGCCGGTCGCCAAGCTCTTCGGCGACCTGGGCATCTTCGGCGACATCACCGGCGTGGTGCTCTTCCACACCGCGTTCGGGCTGCCCTTCGCGATCTTCCTGCTGCGGAACTTCTTCGCGGAGATCCCGCGCGAGCTGCTGGAGGCGGCGCGTCTGGACGGCGCGGGCGAGCTGCGGCTGTTCCTGCGGGTGGTGATGCCGCTGGGCGGACCGGCGATCGCCTCGCTGGGCATCTTCCAGTTCCTGTGGGTCTGGAACGACATGCTGGTGGCGCTGATCTTCACCAACAGCGACTCGCAGCCGATCACCGTGGCCCTGCAGCAGCAGGTCCGGCAGTTCGGCAACAACATCGACATCCTCGCGCCCGGCGCGTTCGTGTCGATGGTGATCCCGCTGGCGGTGTTCTTCGCCTTCCAGCGGCAGTTCGTGTCCGGGGTGATGGCGGGCGCCGTCAAGTAGCCCGGGAGCGAGCGGGGCGGCACGCGCCGCCCGACCAGGACGGCGGGGGCGCCGAGGCAGCGCGGCGCCCCCGCTTTCTGCTGTCCGCGCACCGGGCCGAGCCCGGATGTTGCGGTGGGCGGCGCCGGCCCGTGCGCCGGGGGTGGCAGGCCGTCTGCCGGACGCCTGTGCCCGGGGGGTCAGACCGTCTCCGAGGGCCCGTGCCCAAGGTGTCAGACCGTCCGCCGG
The DNA here is from genome assembly GCA_009783685.1 of Actinomycetes bacterium. Taxonomy (GTDB): domain Bacteria; phylum Actinomycetota; class Actinomycetes; order Streptomycetales; family Streptomycetaceae; genus Actinacidiphila. The sequence continues at coordinate 1,927 of WRCZ01000381.1, read as the reverse complement.
ACGCCCGTACCCGAGGGGTCGGGCCGTCTGCCGGACGCCGGTGCCCGGAGGGTCGGGCCGTCTGCCAGGTGGCCTACCCCCGCACCGCCGTCCGCGTGGCGGCCCGATGACCCGATGAGCCTTTGGCACGCTGATTCCGAATCTGCGGGAATCAGGAGTTGTCATGACATCGCACGATCTGGCCACGCAGGCGCGGCAACCCTGGCTCCCCAGCCGGGCCGGCAGCGCGCTGCTGCTCCGCGGCCGGCTGCGCGAGGCCCTGATCGTGGGTGTGCCCGCGCTGATCGTGACGGTGCTCGGCTGGCGGCAGCGCTGGGTCGGCGACGGCGGCATGGTCTACAGCCGCACCGCCCGCGAGATCCTGTCCGGGAACGGCCCGGTGTTCAACGCCGGCGAGCGCGCCGAGGCGTCCACCAGCGCGCTCTGGCAGTGGCTGCTCGCCGCCTGCTCGTTGCTCTCCGGCAAGGAACCCTCGGTCGTCGCGGCCACGCTGGGCGTGCTGCTCACCGGCGTCGGTTACGCGCTCGCCGTCGCCGCCGCCCGCAAGGCGATGCGCCCGCTGACCGCGGCGCCGCTGCTCCCGGTGGGCATGCTGGTGCTGCTGGCGGTCAAGGCCGACTGGGACTACGCCTCCTCGGGCCTGGAGAACGGCCTGGCGACCGGCTGGATCGCGCTGGCCTGGTGGTACCTGGTCGCCGCGCGCCGTCCCGAGCCGCCGGCGAGCGGCGGGAACGCGGCGACGGCCGCACCGGCCTTCGGCGACCCGGCCTCGGGTGATCCGGCGTCGGGTCATCCGGCCTCCGGTGCGCCGACCTCCACCGGCCAGCCCTTCGGTGAACCGGCCTTCGCCTATCCGTCGTTCGCCTATCCGTCCTTCGGCGACCCGGTCCTCGTCACGTCGAGGGGCGGCGGCCCGGTGCGCGGTGAGTCGGTGCGCGGTGAGCCGCTACGTGGTGAGTCGGTGCGCGGTGAGCCGCTACGCGGCGGGCCGCCGGACGGCCTGACCGGCTTCGGCCCGGCACCCCGTGGGCGGGCACGCAACTCCGGCAGCCTGGACGGTGCCGGACCCGGGGCGGGCGGACGGGCCACGGGACGCGGCACGACCCCGCGCCTGGTGCGCGGCGCCCGCTCCGCCGCCGCCACCGGGGCCGGCCGCCCCCGCGGGTACGCCGCGGCGGTCGTCATCGGCCTCGGCCCGCTGGTCCGGCCCGAACTCGGCCTGGTCACCGTGGTGTTCCTGGCCGCCCTGCTCGCCGTGCTGCGTCCGCGCCCGCTCCGCGCCGCCGGCCTGCTCGCGGCCGCGGCGGCCCTTCCCGCCGCCTACGAGGTCTTCCGGGCGGGCTACTACGGGGTGCTGGTCCCGCTGCCCGCCGTCACCACGGAGGCGGCCGGCGCGGTGTGGGCCCGCGGCCTGGCGTACGTCACCGACTTCGCGGACCCGTACCGCCTGTGGCTGCCGCTCGCCGTGCTGGCCGTCGTCGCCGTGCAGGCCCCGCGCCGGATGCTGCGCCCCGAACTGCTCGCCCCGCCCGTCGCCGGGCTGCTGTCCTGGCTGTACGTGTGCCGGGCCGGCGGCGACTCCATGCACGGCCGGATGCTGCTGCCGGGCCTGCTGCTGCTCATGCTGCCGCTGTGCGCGGTGCCGCTGGGCCGCCTCACCGGTGCCGCCACGGCGGTCGTGGCGATCTGGGCGGTGCTGTGCGCGCTGCTGTGGCGGCCGCCCGCGTCGAGCGGCAGCCCGTACCTGATCCTGGACGAGCAGCGGGCGTACACCGCGTCCGCCGGCCCGCACCCGGTCACCGAGTTGTCCCACGCCCGCCGGGTCACGCCGCTGCTGCCCGCCGAACTCGCCGCCGAGAACGCCGGGAAGCCGGTACTGCTGCTGCAGACCCCGGCCGGCGGCGGCCGGTTCGTGTCGCTCCCGCTG
>WRCZ01000380.1 GCA_009783685.1 Actinomycetes bacterium | reverse complement strand
TCGCGAAGTTCCGCGCGGCCCGCCGGATCTGGGCCCGCTGGATGCGCGACGTCTACGGCGCCAAGACCGCGAAGGCGCAGTGGCTGCGCTTCCACACCCAGACCGCCGGCGTCTCGCTCACCGCCCAGCAGCCGTACAACAACGTGGTGCGCACCGCCGTCGAGGCGCTGTCCGCGGTGCTCGGCGGCACCAACTCGCTGCACACCAACGCCCTGGACGAGACGCTGGCGCTGCCCAGCGAGCAGGCCGCGGAGATCGCGCTGCGCACCCAGCAGGTGCTGATGGAGGAGACCGGGGTGGCCAACGTGGCCGACCCGCTCGGCGGCTCCTGGTACGTCGAGGCGCTCACCGACCGCATCGAGGCCGACGCGGAGAAGATCTTCGACCGGATCAAGGAGCTGGCCGCCCGGGCCGTACCGAGCGGGGAGCACCCGATCGGCCCGATCACCTCCGGCATCCTGCGCGGCATCGAGGACGGCTACTTCACCGGCGAGATCGCCGAGTCCGCGTTCCGCTACCAGCGCTCGCTGGAGAAGGGCGAGAAGGGCGTGGTCGGCGTGAACCGGCACACCGGCTCGGTCACCGGCGACCTGGAGATCCTGCGGGTCAGCCACGAGGTGGAGCGCGAGCAGGTGCGGGTGCTGGCCGACCGCAGGGCGTCCAGGGACGACGCGGGCGTGCGCGCCGGGCTGGACGCGATGCTCGCCGCCGCGCGCGAGGGCCGCAACATGATCGCGCCGATGCTGGACGCGGTCCGCGCCGAGGCCACCCTCGGGGAGATCTGCGACGCCCTGCGCGAGGAGTGGGGCACCTACACCGAGCCCGCCAGGTTCTGACCGCAACCACCCCGCGGCGGCCGGTCCGGCGCCCGCGGGGTGGCCGGCTCCCGCTCCCGGCGGTCGCCGCCCGATCACCCCCGTGCACCACTGCTCGTACCCTCGTAGTCACTTAACCGGCCTCTCCAGGAAGGATTTTCGTGGCCCTCGAGGCGACCGTCGGCGACGACGGGATGATCTACATTCGCGAGTCGGAGCAGCCGGAGGTGGTGGCCGTCACCACCCCCGCCAAATGGGAGGCGTTCGTGAAGGGCGTCAAGGCGGGGGAGTTCGACCACTTCGTGGCAGGCGTCGAGGTCGACGCCTGAGCCGCACTACGGCGGCGGCAGGTGCAGCGCGCCGAGCCCGCCGACCAGGAGGCGGGCGAGCTGCCGCGCCCACTCCCGGTCGACGGGCCCGGAACTGACCATCACCCGGTGGACCACGGTCCCCGCGATGACGTCGAAGATCAGATCGTCGCGCGCCGGGTCGGCCACGCCGTCCGCCGCCAGCTCGCCGCGCTGCTGGGCCCGCTCGCGGCCGAGCAGCACCAGGTGCTTCTGCCGGTCGACGATCGCGTCGCGGATCCGCAGCCGCAGCGCCTCGTCGTGGGTGGCCTCGGCGACCACCGCCATCAGCGCGGTCCTGGTCTCCGGCCGCTCGATCAGCTCGGCGAACCGCAGCACCACGCCCTCGATGTCGGCGTCCAGGCTCCCCAGGTCCGGCAGCTCCAGCTGCTCCTCGAACAGGGCCGCGATCGCGTCCACCACCAGCTCGTTCTTGCCCGCCCAGCGGCGGTAGAGGGTGGTCTTGGCCACGCCCGCCCTGGCCGCCACGTCCCCCAGCGCCAGCTGGCCCCAGCCCTGCTCGGCCAGCGCGTCGCGGGTGGCCTGCAGGATCGCCCGGTCCGCCGCGGCACTTCTCGGCCGCCCCGTGCGTTTGCCCGGACGTCCGGGTGGCGCGACCGCCGGGGACGAGGTGTGGGGGTCCATGGACGGACCATACCGGCCAGTAGCTTCGCGCGGAGTGACCGGCTTCATAGCTCCCCGTGGAGTGACCGGAGTCACACCTCACCTCCCCGCCGACCGGCTACCGACCAGTTACGCTACGACCCGTAGCGAAACCAGTGGCCTTCTCCCGGTCAGATTCACCCGGAAGAGGGAAGCGACGACCACGCGCGCGGATGGGGATCCGCGCATCGCCCGCGCTTCGCCCGCGCGACGACACACGGCGACGGCCCTCCCGGGCACCCGCAAGCCGGCGGGGATCCGGGGTCCGTGCACGCTTTGCTCCACGAGGGGGGAGGATTGGCCTCATGCAGCCACGGAACATGTCCATGAGCGGTGTGGTCGACCTCGCCGCCCTGAAGGCGGCCGGTGAGGCCAAGGCGAAGGCCGAGCAGGCCAGGGCCCAGCGGCAGGAAACCGGTGACACCGCCGCGTCCCCGCTCGTCATCGAGGTGACCGAGGAGACCTTCGAGAGCGATGTCCTGCAGCGCTCCGCCGAGGTCCCGGTCGTCATCAGCTTCTGGGCCGACCAGGCCGAGCAGAGCAAGCAGCTCAACGCCACCCTGGAGCGGCTGGCCGCCCAGTACCGCGGCCGCTTCGTGCTGGCCACCGCCGACGTCTACGCCAACCAGCTGCTCTTCCAGCAGTTCGGCGTGCAGGGCGTGCCGGCGGTCTTCGCGGTCCTCGCCGGCCAGGCGATGCCCCTCTTCCAGGGCAGCGCGCCCGAGGACCAGATCACCGAGGTGCTCGACCAGCTGATCCTGGTGGCCGAGCAGCGGTTCGGCATCGTCGGCGCCGAGGTGGAGGCGGGTGCCGCCGAGCCGGCCGAGCAGGCGCCGCAGCGCCCCGCCACCCCGCAGGAGCTGGCCCTGTCCGCGGCGCACGCCGCGCTGGACGCCGGCGACCTGGGTGGCGCCGTGCAGGCGTACAAGAACGTGCTGGTCGACGAGCCGGGCAACGTCGAGGCCGCGTTGGGCCTGGCGCAGGCCGAGTTGCTGACCCGGGTGCAGGGTGCCGACCCGCAGGCGGTGCGGGCCGCGGCGGCAGACGCGCCGGGTGACGTGGCCGCGCAACTCGCCGCGGCCGACCTGGACCTGGTCGGCGGTCATGTCGAGGACGCCTTCGGGCGCCTGGTGGACACCGTGCGGCGTACGGCGGGTGACGACCGGGACGCGGCCCGGGTGCGGCTGCTGGAGCTGTTCGAGGTGATCGGCCCGGACGACCCGCGGGTGATCGCGGCGCGTACGGCGCTGGCGCGGGTGCTCTTCTGACCTCCCGTCGGGGGCGCGGGCGGGTGCGGTTCTGCTCAGAGATTTAGCGACACGGCGACCGCTCTTTATCAAACCGTGACAGTGCACGCCCGTTGTTACTTCAGGTAAGAAGCGCACCCGCCTTTGTTCGTCCATCACACCAGATGTCGGTTTTTCGCCGGGCGGAACCACTCACTCAGCGTCACGTCACTCCCTGTGGCGATCATGCCTTGTCCACAGTTCCGTTACTCACTGGTAATGAACCCCCTTGTGCGCGGGCCGGGAATGGACCACGATCGGCCAAGCTCGGTCCGCAGCCACAGCCCGGCATCCAGTCGGCGCTCCGGTCGCGGGTCCCCGCCGAGCGGGGGTGCGCGACATGTGCCGCCACCCCGGGACAGGGGGGTCTCCGTCCAGTGGATGGAACCACACGGATGGAGCCTGTCCCGCAGGTTGCGCGAGAGCGTGGCCAGTGGTTGTCGCTCGGGGGTGATCGCCGACGTTCGGACACCGCCGTCCGTGACTCCCGAGGGAGGGACGGCCCACCGCTCACCGGCGCTCTCCTTCCCGAGGACGTAGCACTTCTCCCATCCCAGGCCGGGCCCGAAAGAACCCGGCCGGAGATGTACGTCCGAGAAGGAGGAAGTATGGAGTCGCACGTTCGTGGCGGTACCAGATGGAAGCGGTTCGCCGTTGTCATGGTGCCGTCGGTTGCGGCCACGGCCGCGATAGGCGTGGCCCTGGCACAGGGCGCGCTTGCCGCGTCCTTCAGCGTGTCCGGCCAGCAGTTCAAGGTCACTGCCGACACGCTGCACGGCAAGGGGTTCGTGCAGTACGGCACCGTCGACGTGGAGCAGAACGGCACGCCGCACGCGGTGGCCGTCTCGGCGTTCACCGACGCCACCATCAAGGGTCTGTGCCAGTCGGTGGTCGTCCCGACGCCGATCGGCGACGTGACGCTCAAGCTGACCGCGGGCAACGGCAGCAAGACGGTCGTCGCCAAGAACCTGTACATCGACCTTGACCAGTTGGACGCCGACGCGACGTTCCACAAGATCAACATCGGTGTCGCGGCCGGTGCCACCGACCCGAACTACGCGGCGGTGGAGGGCAAGGTCAAGGCCGGTGCCCCGAACTCCTTCGCCCAGGAGGCGGAGTCGGCGGACCTCACCGGTGTGAAGCAGACCGCCTGGGCGACCAGCGCGGGCACGTTCAAGCTGGCGGGCCTGAGCCTGCGCCTGCACAAGGGCTCCGGCCCCGGCGTCGAGTGCTACTAGGCACCGACTGAGTGGCAGCGGGCGAGCCGCGCGGGATGCGGCTCGCCCGGGCCACCGACGAACTTCTCCGCCATGCCAGTCCCAGGGAGCTGTTTTCCATGAGCGCCGAGTCGACAGGACTGCGTGCCCGCATCCGCTACGGCCGCCTGACGTTCCGCCACTGGCGGTGGGGCCGCCCGTTCTGGGCGGGCCTGCTGACCCTCGTTGCGGGCGTGCCGATCGCCTATTTCCCGTACGCGAACCTCACGCTCGGCCAGTTGACCGTGCGGATGGCGACCACCGCGGGCTCCGGCTCGCTGATCATCGGCGTCCTGCTGTTCGTGCTGGGCCTCACCATGTGGTTCCAGTCCGCGGTACGGATCTTCGCCGGTGTGGCCGCGATCCTGCTCGCTCTGGTCTCGCTCGTGGTCTCCAACTTCGGCGGCTTCCTGTTGGGCTTCCTGTGCGCGCTGCTCGGCGGCGCGCTGGCCGTCTCGTGGGCGCCGGGCACCCCGGCCGCCGACGAGCCGGGCGAGAAGGCGGAACTGCCCGACGGCGCCCCCGGTGCCGGTGACGACGGGTACGAGCCCGTCCCCGGGCTGACCGATGCGCCTGCCGTCCCCGCTCAGCCGGGCGACCCGTATGCGCAGCCCGAGCCGGTGCACGCGGGAGCGGGCACCGACGACGAGACCATCGAGAAGAACGGGAGGCACCGTGCTGGGTGACGCTGCTCAGCCGGCCGAGAGCGACGGTTCCCGCAACAGGGCCACTTCGGGTCCGCGCCACGCGGCGCCCCGCAAGTCGCTGCTGACCAAGCTGCACGTGCCGGCGGGGAAGGCGGTGGCGCTCGCCGCGATGCCCACGGCGGTGCTGATGGGCATGGGGTTCACGCCGCACTTCGCGCAGGCCGACGAGATGCCCAAGAGCCCGTTCAAGCCGGGCCCGTGCGTCAGCCAGCCGGACACCCCGTCGACCTCGTCCACGGCCAAGGACAGCACCAAGGCGACGACGAAGCCGAAGTCCGGCACGACCGCGAAGTCCGGCGACGCGACCGCGAAGCCCACGCCGACGTCCTCGCCCACGCCTTCACCGACCGCGTCGGCCGACCCGGTCGCCAAGACGCCGGAGAAGTCGACCACGACCACCGCCCCGGCGACGCCCGCGCCGTCGCCGAGCCCGACGGCGTCCACCGACCCGCTGGACCCGCTGGGCCTGGGCAAGCTGCTCGGCGGTCTGCTCGGCACCAACCCCACGCCGTCGCCGACGCCCACCACCGCGTCGCCGTCGCCGTCGCCGAGCACCACGGCGACACCGAAGCCGTCGGCCAGCCCGAGCGCGACGCCGTCCAAGCCCGCGGCGGACAGCGGCGTCACCGGCACCGTCAAGAAGGTCGTCGGCGGCACCACGGACACGCTCAAGAAGGCCACCAAGGGCCTGACGGACCCCGCGGCGAACTCCGGGTCGGACAGCGCCTCCAAGGCCGCCAAGACGCCCCTGGACGGCTCTCAGGGCTACCCGTGCCCGACGTACGACGCCAAGGCACTCGCCGACGCCACCACCGAGGGCGGCATACCCCTGCTGCCGGACGCGCCGTTCACCCTGAAGACCACCAAGCTCACGCTGCACGGCCTGAACTACGACGGCATCGTCCAGGTCCGCACCTGGAGCGGCCAGACCAAGGACGTCCTGAAGTTCACCGCCACCGGTATCGACATCAAGGACCTGTGGCAGATCGTCGAGGCCCCCGGCGGCGGCCACACCTGGGTCAAGTCCCGGGCCGGCTCGACCTCGACCTTCACGGGCGGGACGGTCACCCTCTACACCGAGTCGCTCAGCGGCAACCTGCTCGGTCTGATCCCGGTGACGTTCACCCCGAAGGCGCCGCCGCCGCTGACCCTGCCGGAGCTGTTCTTCACCAACGCCACGGTCGTCAACGCCGGCCAGTTCGGCGGGGACCTGCACGTCCCCGGCATGCAGGTGCTGCCCGGCCAGTCCTGACCGTCCGTCCGGCCAGAAGTCCCGGCCCTCCGGCCCCGACCGGGCCGGATGCCGGCGCCCGACGCGCGAACGCCGCGCGGC
>WRCZ01000379.1 GCA_009783685.1 Actinomycetes bacterium | reverse complement strand
CGTTCGCGCTGCCGTGGCCGCCGGACCGCAGGGCCACCAGCGCCGTCGCACCGCCGGCGATCACCGCGACCAGGGCCACGACGGCGACGAGCGTGCCGCGCCGCCTGCGCCGGGCCGGCCCGGGCCCGGTTGCCCCGGCCGGCGCCGCCGGTGCGACGGGCGGCCCGGGCGGTGGCACCCGCAGCGGCGCGGGCGGCGTCGCGGTGCCGGGCTGCACGGACGTCCCGGCGGCCCCGACGGCGGTCGGCGAGTACGTGGCGTCCGCGGCTTCCTGCTCCCGGCCCGAGCCGCCGGGCTGCCCGGACGCGACCCCGGAACCCGAGCCGGGCGCGGGAGTCCCGCCGCTCGTGAACCCCGTGGCGTACCCGGTCGTCCCGGCGGGCGCCGCGCCGGACGGCCGCGGGGTGTCCTGCACCCGGGTCGCGGCCTCCGCCATGGTGACCACCGGCAGCGACCCTGTCTCCGCGGCCTCCAGTTCCAGCAGCCGCACCGCCTGCCGTCCCAGCTGCGCGACGATCCCGCCCGGCAGCCACGGCTCGGCGGACGAACCGGGAGCGGGCGTCGCGCCTTCCGTCCCGCCCGCCGCGAGACGCTGCTGGACCTCGTCCAGCGACGGCCGCTCCAGCGGATCCTTGGCCAGGCACGCGGCGACCAGGTCGCGCAGGCCCTCGGGCACCGCGTCCAGGTCCGGCGGCTCCTGCACGATGCGGAACATCTGGGCGTGCACCCCGCTGGAGGCCGCGCCGAAGGGCTGAAGCCCGGTGGCCGCGTAGGCCAGCACCGAGCCGAGGCAGAAGATGTCGCACGCCGGCGTGACGCGGGCGCCCCGCACCTGCTCGGGCGACATGAACGCCGGCGAGCCGACCATCGCCCCGGTGTGGGTCAGCGAGCCGTCGCCGCCGGCACCGTCCGCGACGGTCTCCAGGGCGCGGGCGATGCCGAAGTCGATCACCCGGGGCCCGTCGATGGTGATCATCACGTTGGACGGCTTGAGGTCGCGGTGGACCAGGCCGGCCGCGTGGATGTCGGCGAGCGCGTGGGCGAGCCCGGAGGCCAGCACCCGCACCGAGGACTCCGGCAGCGGGCCGTGGTCCTTGGCGACGACCTGCTGGAGCGAGGGGCCCGCGACGTATCCGGTGGCCACCCACGGCACGCCGGCCTCGGTGTCGGCGTCGAGCACCGGCGCGGTCCAGCGGCCGCCGACCCGGCGGGCGGCGTGCACCTCGCGGCGGAACCGGCTGCGGAACTCCTCCTGCTCGGCCAGTTCGGCACGGACCAGCTTCACCGCGACCGTACGGCCGCGCTCGGACCGGGCGAGGAAGACCCGGCCCATCCCCCCGGCGCCGAGCCGGCCCAGCAGCCGGTACGAGCCGATCCACCGCGGGTCGTCAGCCCGAAGCTCGTCCATCGATGGTCCCCGTCTCTGCCGGCGCGGGCATCCGCCCCCACACTCGTACGGCCGAAGAATAAGCGTACGAACGCCGGTTGACGCGTCCTGGTGCCGGAGCGCCGCGTCGCACCGGCCGTGTCACGCGGGGCGCGGCCCGCACCGGTCCACCGCGGCACGGGGGATCCGGGGCCCCGCGGGCGGCTCCCGTGTCCTTGACAGCGTGTCGCCGCGGCGGGCCCGTGCCATACAGGCTGCCGCGTGCCGTTCCGCGCGGCCCTCCCTAGCCTGGATCCATGACCCCTCCGCCTGCTCAGCCCGCCGTGACCGTCCCCGGTGCGCCCGTCGCCGACCCCGAGACCGGGGCCGCGGTCAAGGCGGCCGACCGCGCCCACGTCTTCCACTCCTGGTCGGCACAGGAGGTCATCGACCCGCTGGCCGTGGCCGGCGCCGAGGGCTCGTACTTCTGGGACTACGACGGCAACCGCTACCTGGACTTCTCCTCCCAGCTGGTGAACACCAACATCGGTCACCAGCACCCGCGGGTCGTCGAGGCGATCCAGCGGCAGGCCGCCCGGCTCGCCACGTTCGCGCCGGCGTTCGCCATCGACGTCCGGTCGGAGGCGGCGCGGCTGATCGCCGAGCTGACCCCCGGCGACCTCGACAAGATCTTCTTCACCAACGGCGGCGCCGAGGCCGTGGAGAACGCGGTACGGATGGCCCGGCTGCACACCGGCCGCCCCAAGGTGCTCAGCGCCTACCGCTCCTACCACGGCGCGACCTCCGCGGCGATCAACCTCACGGGCGACCCGCGCCGCTGGGCGTCGGACACCGCCTCCGCCGGGGTCGTGCACTTCTGGGGCCCGTACCTCTACCGCTCGCAGTTCCACTCCACCGACGAGGCCCAGGAGTGCCAGCGCGCGCTGGAACACCTGGAGCAGCTGATCGCCTTCGAGGGGCCCCAGTCCATCGCCGCGATCATCCTGGAGACCGTCGTCGGCACCGCGGGCGTGCTGATCCCGCCGGACGGCTACCTGGCCGGGGTGCGCGAGCTGTGCGACCGGTACGGGATCGTCTTCATCCTCGACGAGGTGATGGCCGGGTTCGGCCGCACCGGCCGCTGGTTCGCCGCCGACCACTGGGACGCCGTGCCCGACCTGATGACCTTCGCCAAGGGCGTCAACTCCGGTTACGTGCCGCTCGGCGGCGTCGCGATCTCCGAGCGGATCGCGGCGACCTTCGCCACCCGCCCCTACCCGGGCGGCCTGACGTACTCCGGGCACCCGCTGGCCTGCGCGTCCGCCGTCGCCACCATCCACGCGATGCGCGACGAGAAGATCGTGGAGAACGCCGCGTACATCGGCGAGACCGTGCTCGGCCCCGGCCTGCAGGACCTCGCGGAGCGCCACCCCTCGGTCGGCGAGGTGCGCGGCCTCGGCGTCTTCTGGGCCCTCGACCTGGTCAAGGACAAGATCACCCACGAGCCGCTGGTGCCGTACAACGCGGCGGGCGCGGACAACGCGCCGATGGCGGAGTTCGCCGCCGCGTGCAAGCGGTCGGGGCTGTGGCCGTTCGTGAACATGAACCGGACGCACGTCGTCCCGCCCTGCACGATCTCCGTGGCCGAGGCGAAGGAGGGCTTGGCCCTGCTCGACGAGGCGCTGGGCGTCGCCGACCGCTACACCGCGGCGGCGATGAGCTGACCGGTACGTCGGCCGGGGCGGCGGCCGGGCGCCGGACGGTGTTCCGGCGGGCGCACCGGACCCCCGGCCGGTCGGCCGGCCGGCGGATCAGCCAAGCGTTGGGCTGAGCTTCGCACATCCGCGGGCGGCCCTCGCCTATCGTGTGCGGGGTCATCCCGGCGTGGTCGGACGGTCGCGGGACGGGGGAGGATCGCGCGAGAGGACGAGGGCATGCCGGAGGGCGGCGGATCGCCGGTACGGCGCAGCAGCCTGCGCCAGCAGATCGCCGACGCCCTGCGCGACGAGGTGCTCACCGGGCGGCTGGAGGCCGGCCGGCACTTCACGGTCAAGGAGATCGCCGAGACCTACGGCGTCTCGGCGACCCCGGTCCGCGAGGCGCTGGTGGACCTGGCCGCCCAGGGACTGCTGGAGGTCGAGCAGCACCGCGGGTTCCGGGTCCGGCTGATCACCGCGGACGACTTCCGCTCGCTCAGCGAGGCGCGGGCCTTCGTGGTCGAGGCCGCGTTCCGGTTCGTGGCCGAGCGCGGCATGGACGAGGTCCCGGCCGACGCCCTCGCGTCGGTGCGGCGCCGCGCCGAGGAGGCGGCCCGCGCCGCCCGGACCGGCGTCCTGGACATCCTGATCGGCTGCGACCTGCGCTTCTGGCGGGAGCTCGCGTCGATCAGCGGCAACCCGCACATCTGCGAGTTCCTCGACCGCCTGCGGGTGCAGACCTGGATCTACGCCGTGCCGCACCTGCGGGCCGTGCCCGACCTCGCCGGGGTGTGCTGGGCCGACCACGTGGCGCTGGTCGACGCGGTGGCCGCCCGCGACACGGCCACCGCCCGCCGCCTCACCCTCGACTACCACGCCCACACCCGCGCACTCGTCGAGAAAGTCGCCCCCGCGCACCCCTGATCGCCCGTGGCGGCGCTGACGCGAGCCGTCCGCGCGAATTACGCTGTACGCCCCCGACCGGATGGAGTGTTCGTGGCCTGCGACCTGTGGCTGGTGCCGCTCGTGGACGTGCTCTGCCACAGTCCGGAAAACCCCTTCTCCGAGGAACTGGCCCGGTACGACAAGGCGTTGAGCGATGCCGGGCAGCCGCCGATCCCGGTCTACAGCTACATGCCGGGCCTGTCGGGCGACGTCGCGCCGGTGGCCTGCTTCGACTACGACGCGCTGCACTTCCTGCGCCGCGCCTACCTGCTCAGCCTGCAGGGCCTGGAGGTCACCCCGGTCGACGCGCTCGGCGGCGACTACGAGCAGTTGCTGGAGATGTTCGAGGGCGCGGCCCAGCGCTCCCACCTGGTGTGGCACTACGACCACGCGGGCGCGTACGTCCCGCTGGACTTCCCGCACCCCGTCGTCAACGACGAACTCCTCGAAGGCGGCGGGCCGTTGGGCTCCAGCCACGGGCTGCTGCGCGAGCTGGAGTTCGTGGCACCGGCCATCGGCATCGACCCGGCCAACCCGCCGGCCGCGCCCGCGCCGCCGGACCGCCACACCACTCTCGAAGAGCCCGCGGTCTCCCCGCCGCTGCCCGCGGACGGCCCCTTCTCCCGCGAGCACCACGTCTGGCTCGGCCTGCACGCCGCCGCGACCCGCAGCCTGGGCCAGGGCTCGATGATCGTCTTCAGCTGAACCCCGGGCCGGACACCATGAGGTCGGACACGGCCTGAGGCCACCGCGGCGAGGCACAGGGCTGTGCCGTCGCCGCGGTGGCGGAGCCGGTCGCACGGTGCCTGCCGTCGACCGGGACTACAGGCTGCGGGCCGTGATGTCGCCGTAGGCGGTGGTCGCCCGGATGGTCAGGCCGGCGGCGGCGCCGTCGGCGTTCTTCAGGGCGTTGTCGATCCGGCCGTATCCGGTCCCCGCGTCGAGGGACGCGGAGACCCCGCGGGCGGCGCCGATCTCGATGGCGCCGTACTCGGTCCGCAGCGTGACCGCGCCGGACACCGCCTCGGTGACACGGATGTCGCCCTTCGTGGTGCTGATCTCCGCCGGGCCGCCCAGCCGTCCCACCGTGACGTCGCCGGCCTGGACGCTCAGCCGGGCGCCCGCGGTCTCGTCGAGCTTGACGGTGGCCTGCTGGCCCTCGATGTCGACGTCGCCGAGCCGACCCACGCCTCGCACCTCGGCGAGGGCCGCCCGCACCTCGACCCGCGAGCCGGCCGGCAGCTGGACGGTGACCTCGATGGACCCGCTCGGGCCCAGGATCCGGTTCTTCGCCGGCGGCACCTCGACCCGCAGCACGCCCTCGGCGAAGCCGACCGCGGTGTCCGCGGCCGCCTGCACGTCGCGGCTCTTGGCCGGGTCCGCCGGCAGGACCTCCACCGTGGTGTCGGCCCGGTCGGCGGCGATGAGCCGGATGCGCCCGGCCGGGACGTCGAGGACGGTCGCGACGGGGGCGGGGGTGGCGAACTTCTGCATCGTGCGCTCCTTGGACTCGTTGTTTCCGATGTGGGAAACGCTACGTTGCGTTCATGGATCTGGCAACGGATTCGTTGCGTGAAAACGGCATCTGTGCAGCTAAATCGAGTGCAAGTGTTGCAATGGGTCTGCGCGTAATGCAATGGTGCGCGCCTTGTGCGTTGCAATGAAATGAGCGTGAACGCTACACTGCACGCACCAGGGAACGACGAAGGAGGCCGCGATGCCGGGAGGCAGGCTCACCCAGCAGGAACGCCGGCAGATCGGGCTGGGGCTGGCCGACGGCCTCGCCTACGCGGAGATCGCCCGCCGGCTCGACCGCCCGACCTCGACCGTGACCCGCGAGGTCATGCGCAACGGCGGCCCCACCGCCTACCGCGCGGACCTCGCCCACCGCGCCACCGAACGCCGCGCCCACCGCACCCGGCAGGCCGCGCCGCCCGACGCAGCGACGCAGCCGCAGCCCCACGGGCGCGACGCCGAGGCGGTGCACGCGTACGAGGAGGCGTTCAGCGACGTCCTCATGCAGACCGGCCTGTCGAACAAGATGATGTGCCGGGTGCTGACCTGCCTCTACACCACCGACGAGGGCAGCCTCACCGCGTCCGAACTCGTCCGCCGCCTCCAGGTCAGCCCGGCGTCCGTCTCCAAGGCGATCACGTTCCTGGAGAGCCAGGGCCTGGTCCGCCGGGAACGCGACGAAGGCCGCCGCGAGCGCTACGTCGTCGACGACGACGTCTGGTACCAGGCGATGATGGCCAGCGCCCGGTCCACCGACCTGCTCGTCGCGACCGCCCGGCAGGGCGTGGGCGTCCTCGGCCCCGGCACCCCGGCCGCCGTCCGCCTCGAGAACATCGCCCGCTTCCTCGACTTCATCTCCGAGAGCATCACCCGCGCCGCGGAACAGGCCCGCGAGGTCCTCTACGCGAAGG
>WRCZ01000378.1 GCA_009783685.1 Actinomycetes bacterium | reverse complement strand
TCGGTGCGGGCACGGTGCCGTCGGTTCGTCGGACATCGACATGCAAGAGCATTGACCGTCCACCGACAACCCAACGAAAGCGCGGGAACCCCCGTCGCCCCGAACCCCTGCCGGTGAATTCACTCCGGGAGTACGCACGGCCGCGCTCTCCCCGGGAACTCCGCGGGTGTCCCGGAAACCGTGAACACGTTCCGAACGGAGTGGTTCGCCGCATGCGGACCGGGGTCACGGACGGCCCGCTTCCATTCAAATCACCATGGTTGTAGGGGTAGGTCGGCCATGCTAGGGTCGGATTCCGCTTGTAGGCAGCTGAAGTTCGGGGGCTAGCGATGCAAGAGGAAGCCGCCAGAGTTTTTCTGGTGGATTCGAGAGCTGTTTCGAGAGTGGGCCTGAGCGTCCTGCTGGGCCGGGAAGCCGGTCTGGACGTGGTGGGTGCCGCTGCCGATCTGGCAAGCGCCCTGCCGAGCCTGGCGAGACTCTCGCCGGACGTCGTGATCATCGACAGCCAGGATCTCGAGCCGTGCTCGTCCGCCGAGATGCGGCTGCTCATCGCCGGTGACGCGGAGACCAATCCAAAAGTGCTGGCCATCGTGCGGCAACTGGACCAGGTCGCCCACAGCTGGCAGACGGCCGGTTCGTGGGGCGTGCTGGACAACCGGGCCAGCCCCGAGCGCATCGTCGCCGCCGTCCGCATGATCAGTGCCGGATATCGGCTCGTCGTGCCGCAGCGCGAGAACGAGGAGCCGAAGGCCGAAGAACCCGCCGTCATTGCTCGTGCGGGTTTGTCGGAGCCGGATCTGGAGGCCATCGGAATAACCCGGCGGGAACGCGACGTACTGGAACTCGTCATCCGCGGCTACTCGAATGCAGAGATTTCAGAAGCGCTTTTCCTGAGTGAAAGCACGGTGAAATCTCATGTCCAGCGGATGCTGGACAAGCTGGCCTTGCGGAACCGGGTGCATGCCGTCATCTACGCGTACGAGAAGGGAATCGTGCGGGCGGGCGGAAGTGTCGGTTCAGCGCGGTGAGCCCGCTGCGTGCGGCGGCACCCGCCATCCAAGACCGGGCCCGCGAGGACGGCAACCCAACGAAAGCGCGGACCTGCCGTCCCCGGCGTCCCGGGGGCGTGCCCGGGCGCCGCGGCGAGGTTCGCGCTTTCGTTGGGTTGAGGGCCGGCGGTGGAGGGCTCTTGAATGTCGGCACCCATCAGGTTCGCGGGGCGGGTGCGCCGCCCGGCGAACCGCCTGGCGTGTGCCGGCGACTTCCCCCTCCCATCGCCGGCACACGCCCCTTGATTCGCCGAACACGCGACCGCGCGGAGGGGCGTTGGGACAGGATGTCGTGGTGATCACGGGGAGCGTGGCGAACGGGTGGGGCGGGGCGCGGTGTTGCGGGGCCGGCTGACGGCGTCGACCTCGGCCGCCGGCGTGGAGAACGTGCTCGCGCTGGCGTACGGCGGTGCGCGCGTCGCGACGATCCTGCAGATGCTCCCCTCGCTGCCGCGGGGCATGAAGGTGAGCCAGGAACCGCAGCTCTACCTGGTGTTGTGGCTGCTGGCCGCCGCGAACGCCGCGGGCGTCGTCACGGTCGCCCTGGTACGGCGGCGCGGGCTGGCGCCGGCGGGCGTCGTCGTGGACGTGGCGTTCTGCGCCGCGTTCCTGGTGCTCGGCACGCTCGCGGTGCCGGTTCAGGACCGGATCGGGTCCTGGGTCGGCTGGGCACCCGGCTACTCCCTGGCCGTGGTGGTGGGCGTGGCAGGACTGCGCACGGCCGCCTGGTGCGCGGCGGTCGGCACCGTCAGCGCCGCCTACGTGTTCTTCGTCGCCGACGCCGCCACGATCGTCAACCGGTCGACGATCGTCGGCAACACGCTGACCCTGCTCGTCCTCGGCGGGGTCGCGCGGATCGTCGTCCGCTACATCCGCCGGGTCGCCGCCGACGCGGACGAAGCGCGTGCCCAGGTCGCCGAACTCGCGCGGCGCGAGGAGAAGCAGCGCGCCCAGCTGACCATGCACGACGCCACCACGATCATGCAGCTGCTCACCGACCCGACCCTGCCCGCGGACACCCGCGCCCAGCTGTGCGAGCAGGCCGCCGTCGAAGTCCGCCGGATGCGCGCCTACCTGCGGGGCGGGCCGGACACCCCGCGGCCGCCGGCCGCCGGCGGTTCCGGGGACTCGGGGGACGTGATGCTCCGCGACGTCCTGGAGTCGGGGATGTCCGGGTTCGCGGATCTCGGCCTGGAACCGGCCCTGGACCTCGCCGACGGCGTGACGGTGGACGCGGAAGCGGGTGAGGCGGTGCGCGGCGCGGTGGCCGGCGTGCTGCACAACGTCCGCCGGCACGCCCGGGCCACGATGGTCATCGTGCACGCCGACGCCGAACGGGACAGCGGCCGCTGGGTCGTCACCATCCGCGACGACGGCGTCGGTTTCGACGTCGCCACCACCGCCCTCGGCACCGGGCTGCGCCGGCAGGTGCTCGCCGAACTCGAGCGGCACTCGCTGACCGCGACCATCGCCTCGACCCCGGGCCTCGGCACCCAGATCACCATGGAAGGGAAGCTGGGCCCGTGACCGGCGGCCTCACCGCGATCCTCATCGAGGACGCCACCGCGATCCGGCTGGGCCTGCCCGCCCTGCTGCCCGACATCACCTTCGCGGCCACCTTCGCCCGGGCCGAGGAAGCCCTTCAGGCCCGCCCGGTCGCCGACGTCGTGGTCCTCGACCTCCACCTGGCCAACAGCGGCCAGCAGGACGCCACCCAGGGCGTCGCCGCGGTCGCCGACCTGGTCTCCGCCGGCTACCGGGTCTGCCTCTACACGCAGGAGGAACGCCGGTTCGTGCTGGCGGCCTGCCTGGCCGCGGGCGCGCGCGGCCTGGTCCGCAAGTCCGCGCCGCTGCCCGAGGTCGCCGAAGCCATCGCCCAGGTCGCCGCAGGCACGGTCGTGGTCCCGCAGAGCCTCATCGCGCTCACCGAACTCCTCGTCCGCAGAGGCTCGCTCACGATCCTGTCCCCCCGGCAGCGCGAGGTGCTGGCCGGCCGGGCACGCGGGCAGACGTACACCGAGATGAGCCGGACCATGCACCTGTCGGAGTCGACGCTGCGCGGGTACTGGCACGACCTGACCGCCATCGTCGCCGACCATCTGCAGCAGACCGCCCCGGCGGACATCGAGCGCTGCCTGGGCCTCGCGCCGGGCGACCTGCTGGACTTCTGGCCGGCCCGCCGCCCCGGCCCGCCCGGCTGACCGCGCCGCCGCGCGCCGCCGCCGTCCGGGCCCCGCCGGCTCACCCATCCCGCGGCCGCGGGCTCGGCAGTGGCGGACGCCCTCGGCCTCCCGCATCCGACGCCCGGCGCGTCCGCCGTAGCCACCCGCGGCACCCGTTGGGTCGCGGACCGCTGTACCGACCTGTTGCCCGACCTCCTGCGCCGCGGCGGCTTCGCCGTCGACCGGGTCGCCGCCGAACTTCACCCCACCATCGGCGCGTTGCGCGCCACGGGCGCCGAGGTGCTGACCGCCTGCCTGCCCGACCCCGGCAGCGCGCTCGGGCTGCGGTGGCCGCTGGCGCGCCCGCTGGGCCGCCGGATGCCGTCCGGGCCCCGCGCCGACCGGGCGGTCACCGCGCGGCGGCGGGCGCGGCTGAGGCGGCGCCGTCAGTGGATCTCGGCGCCGTCAGTAGATGATGGCCACGATCCGGCACGCGGCTTCGGCGAGCCGGCGGTCTCCCCGCACACGGGCGCGGGACAGGGCTTCGCGGGGATCGACGTTCCGCGTGGACAGCCGCCAGGCGGTCTCGGTGTCCAGCTGTACGGCTGCGGTGGGCCGGCCGTTCGGCGCCTCGGCCAACGACCAGCGGTCCGCGGTGGCGGTCACCGTCCAACTGCCGCCGCCGGGGCCGGAGGCGACCACCCGGATCTGCGCTCCGACCGGTGCCGGCGTGTCCCTGAGCGTGTGGGGGAGGGCCCGCATGAAGGTGTCGAGGACCGTGGCCAGGGCGCGCGGGTCCGGGTCGGTGCCGTGGCCGACGGCATGGCGGATCTGCTGCCGGTGCGTCCAGTGCTCGGTGAACTCCCGGGCGATGTCGAGCCATGCCGGCGCGGGGTCGACACCTGCCCACGAGACGCCCAGGGCGGCCGCGTCGAGGTCGGCCGCGGCGAATCGCCGGGCGAGCCGGGTGCCTGCCGCTTCCAGGGCGTCGATGAGGGAAGCAGGGCTGTCCTCGGCGTGCAGATCGACCCATTCCTGGTTCGTGCGGTGGATGAACGCCTCGAACGTCTCGCCGGCGGCGAGGCCGGTCCGCTGGTGGCCGAGGCGGCCGTGGTAGTCGCCGAGCAGATGGGCGGCGACGTCGTGCACCGTCCAGTGCCCGGCCGCCGTCCTGCTCCAGTCGGAGGGCGCCAGACCGCGCAGCGTCCCGATGAGCGCACCGAGCTCGGGGCCGAACAGCGCACGCGCGTCGACCGGGTCACCCAGCCGGGCGACGCCGGACACACCGTGGGACTCGGGAGTCATCGCCCCAGCCTGTCAGCCGGGGGCCGTGGCCTGCCATCGATTACCGCGCCGCCGCGGCGCGGTCAGTCACCGCCGTTCTCGTCCTGGTTCTTGTCGCCCTTCCCGTGTTTCGGTGCCGAGCCGGGGGCCGGGTCCCCGGAGTCGGCGGTGTCCGCGGTCGGGAAGGCGGGACCGGCCGAGGGGGTGTCCGCCGGCGAGGAGGGGGTCGTGTCCGGTTGCTGCGCCGCGCCGTCGCCGGAGGACCAGGCCGTGCTGATCAGTACGGCGGTCACGAAGGCCGTGATGCCCGCGACCACCGCGGCCAGGGTCTTGTGCCGCCGCAGCTGGGTGCGTATCCGCACGTGGACCGGCTCGTCAGGCCGCGCCGTGCGGCGGCGCGACCCCTGGGGGGCACGGCGCGTGGGGCCGGCGGGGCTCTGCCAGACGCCCGTCGGCGGCAGGGCGTACGTCGTGGCGGCGGTCGGTGCGGGCGGTTCGGGTGCCGGACGGGTTCCCCCGCGCCAGCCCGTGCCGGCGAACCAGTCGGCCACCGCCTGGGCGCTGGGCCGGTCGTCGGGGTTCTTGGCGAGCATCCGGAGGAGGAACTCCTCGAACGCGCCCGGCAGTTGGGGGCAGCGCAGCGACGGGGGCGCGGGAGCGGCCTGGACGTGGAGGTGCAGCACGCCCGCGGCGGAATCCGCCTGGAAGACAGGCTCGCCCACCAGCAGTTGGTACAGGACGCAGCCGAGGGCGTACACGTCGGACCCGGGCCCGGCGGGCTTGCCGAGGGCGCGCTCGGGAGCAAGGTAGTAGCTGGTACCCACGATCTGGCCCGCCCTGGTGAGTGCCGCCGACGCGTCGTCGACGAAGCGGGCTATGCCGAAGTCACCGATCTTCACCGTCCCGTGGACGTCCTGCATCAGGTTGCCGGGCTTGATGTCGCGGTGGATCACTCCCTGGCGGTGGGCCGCGGCCAGGCCCGCGGCTGCCTGGGTGGCGATGTCGGCGACGTGCTGCACGCCGAACCGGCCCTCCGCCGCCAGGCCCTGGGCCAGACTGACGCCCTCCACCAGTTCCATCACCAGGTAGAAGCGGTTGTCCCAGGAGCCGAAGTCGAAGACGGTCACGACGTGCGAGTGGTTCAGGCGCGCCGCCGTCTGCGCCTCCAGCCGGAAGCGCGCGGTCGCCTGCTCGTCGGATTCCGCGCTCAGCAGCAGTTTCACCGCCACCGGCCGGCCGAGCACCTCGTCCGCGGCGCGCCAGACCTCGCCCATCCCGCCGCGGCCGATCGCCGTGTCCAACCGGTACCGCCCCGCCACCAGCACTGTCGCGTACCGTCCTCGATGTTCGATCAGCCAGCTCGACGACCGCAGGCCAACCTCCCCGACTGTCGCCATCGGGCGCACGGGAACTGACGCGGTGGACGTCAGACTACAGATCTTCGGGGCCCTGCTGCCGCGCGGCGAAAGCGGACAGCAGCTGTCCTAGATGCGGCCTATCGTCGCTGCCGGCACCCCCCCGACGGAAGGTCCGTGATGTCCGAGCAGACCAATGCCGCACCGGCCGGCTACACCACCGTGGCTCCCTGGGTCGTCACCGACGACACCGGGGCCTTCCTCGACTTCGTCTCCCGGGCTTTCGGGGGTGAGGAGTTGGGGCGGGTCCCGACCGAGGACGGCTTGATCGGCCACGGTGAGATCAGGGTCGGCGACACCGTCGTGCTGGCCTTCGACCGCCACGCGGACTGGCCCGCCATGCCGAGCCTCCTGCGGGTGTTCGTCGCCGACGCCGACCGGGCCTTCTCGCAGGCCGTCGCGGCCGGCGGCCAGGTCGTCACCCCCGTGGCCGACGACGCCTTCGGGCAGCGCGGAGGCCGCATCAAGGACCCGTTCGGCAACATCTGGTGGGTGGTCGGCCGCGTCGAGGACGTGACGGAAGGCG
>WRCZ01000377.1 GCA_009783685.1 Actinomycetes bacterium | reverse complement strand
CGGAACCGCTCGGGGCCACGGGCCGGAGCAGGTGGGTGGTGAGGTCGGGGCGGCCGGCCGCCGCAGGTCCCGCGAGCAGCAGTTCCACCGCGGTGGTCACCGGGTCCTGCCCATCCTGCACATCCTTCACGTCCTGCCGGACCGGCCGCAGCCGATCGCCGTCCAGGAAGTACAGGACGGCCCGGGAGCCCGCCGCGGGGACGGTGGGCAGACCGCTCGCCGGCACCCCGACGTCGATGACGCCGGACGTCGGCACCCCGCACCCGGCGAGCAGCACGACGGCCCCCGCGGCAGCGGCCAGGGCAACGGCCCGAACCGCCCACCGGGTCACCCCGCGCGATCCGCGCAATCCGCGCGATCCGAGCGACGCCCGCCCGGCGCAAGCCCCCCTCATCCGTTCCCCCCTCCCCGCGGCGCCGGCAGGTCGACGGTGAAGACGGCGCCGCCCGCCGGGCCGTTCGCGACGTGGATGCGGCCACCGTGCAGCCGGACGTTCTCCGCGGTGATGGCCAGCCCCAGGCCGCTGCTCTCGCTCCGCGTGCGGGCCGAACTCGCCTTGTAGAAGCGCTCGAAGACATGCGGCAGGGCCTCCGCCGGTATCCCGGGGCCGCCGTCGGCGACGACCAGCCTGGCCCAGGCCCGTGCACCGCCAGGCACGCCGCCCCCGGCGCCGCCCGCCGCACTACCCCCGCCGCCCAAGCCGCCCCCCGCCCCGTCGCGATGCCACATGAGCGTGACCGTGACCGGCTCGGCGCCGTGCCGCAGCGCGTTGCCGGCGAGGTTGGCCACCACCACGTCGAACCGCCGGGGGTCGACCGGCATCCGCAGCGCGCCGGGTTCCGGCAGGTGCGCCACGACCTGGTCCTGCCAGCCGCGCGCGGCCAGGGTGCGCCGCACCGACTCGGCCAGATCGATCTCGTCCAGGTGGAGTTCGGCGGCGCCGGCGTCGAACCGGGAGATCTCCATGAGGTCGTTGACGAGCCGCACCAGGCGTTCGGTCTCCTCGCCGATGAGCTGGACGGCCTCGGCCGTTCCGTGCTCCAGGTGCGCGGCCTCCTCGTCCAGGACGTCGGTCACCGCGGACATCGCGGCGAGCGGCGTGCGCAGTTCGTGGGAGACGTCGGCGGCGAACCGCCGGGCCTGCTGCTCCATCCGGCGCAGCTCCGACACCGACCGCTCCAGCGCCGCGGCCGTCTCGTTGAACGCCGAGGACAGGTCGGCGAGTTCGTCGGACCCGTGGATGTCGAGGCGCGTGTCGAGGTGCCCGTCGGCCATCCGCCGGGTCGCGTCGCGCAGGGCGCGCACCGGGCGCAGCACGCCGCGGGCGACGAACAGTGCGAGCAGGACGGCCAGCAACAGGGCCGGGAGCGCGGCGCGTTCGATCGCGCCGACCAGGGCGCTCACGTACCGCTGTTCGCTGGTCTGCGGGACCACGAGGTACAGGGCCAGGCCGGAGCCGCTGCGGGGACTGCCGTCGTCGACGCGGACCACGGGCAGGCCGACGACGAGCGCGGAACGGCCGTCGGTGCGGACGCGCTGGAAGACGGCCACCGAGCGGGTCCGCACCGAGGTCCGCAGCGCAGGGGTCAACTCGGGGAAGTCGTCGCCGGGTTCGGAACTCGCCTGCAGCCCGCCGAAGGTGGCCAGCACCCGCCAGTGCTGCGAGCGGTGGGTGGAGGCCAAGTTGGAGACGAGCGTGGCGAGTTCGGCCTGGCCGGGCTGTGCAGGGACGCCCGGTATCGCCGCGTCCACGCTGTCCCGGAACTGGTTCACCACCGTGTCCTGGCTCTGCTGGAGCACCCCGGTACGCGCCTCGCGGAAGGTCAGCGCGCCGGTGCCGAGCGCGCTCACCGCGGCGATCAGCGCGAAGCCGGCGACCAGGCGGAACCGCAGGCTGCGTACCACTCCGGGCGTCCTGGCCATCCGCGGCGTCCCGCCGTCACGCTGCCGCGCGGAAGCGGTAGCCGAAGCCGCGCACCGTCTCTATGTGCCGGGACTCGCCGCCGAGTTTGCCGCGCAGCCGCTTGACGCAGGCGTCCACCAGCCGCACGTCCCCGTGGTAGCTGTGCTCCCAGACCTGTTCCAGCAGCTGCTGGCGGCTGAGCACCTGGCCGGGGGAGGCCGACAGGGCCAGCAGCAGGCGGAGTTCCGAGGGGGCGAGCGGCACCGGCTCGCCGCGGTAGGTGACGACCAGGGCCGCGCGGTCGATCGCCAGGTCGCCGTAGGTCCGGGGCAGCGGGCGGGTACGGCCTGCGGTGTCCGGGACGGCGCGGCGCAGCACCGCCCGCATCCGCGCCTCCAGCACGCTGGCGCGCACCGGCTTGACCACGTAGTCGTCCGCACCCGCTTCCAGGCCGACGACCACGTCCACGTCGTCGCCGCGGGCGGTCACGATGATCAGCGGGACCTGGTCGGTCCTGCGGATGCGGCGGCACACGTCGAGCCCGGGCATGCCGGGCAGCATCAGGTCGAGCACCACCACGTCCGGGCGGTGCGTGCGGAGCAGCACCAGGCCCTCCTCGCCGGTGGACGCCGCCGCGACGTCGTGCCCGCGGTGCCGCAGCGCCCACTCCACGCCCCGCCGGACGGCGGGGTCGTCTTCGATGAGCAGCACGCGGGACACGGCATCAGTATGCGCAGGGCCCCCGGCGGGCGGGTCCCGCGAGCCGCCCCCGGCGGGGTTTGTTGCAGAACGGTCACATGACCCGCGCAACCCGCACCGTCCCCCATCAGGCACCCTGTCCCGTCCGTTACCGAGTCGTGACTGAACGGACCAAGCCTCATCATGTGCGGCAGCGAACCTGAAGTCAGCACGCACGGGGCCCGGTTGTCCCCCTCGGCGCCCGGTGCGTGCGCGCCGCTCCACGGAGCAGAAGGGAACGGACGGGGACCGGGCGGCGGCGCCGGGAAGGCGCGCGACGCCAGGGGGACGACGGAACGGACGAGGACGGCGAGGACGGGGCATGGGCGGAGCGGGGAACCGGAGTGCGCGGCCGCGCGGGAAAGGACGCGAGGGCCGGCGCGGCGGCAGGCGCACGGGCAGCGGCTGGTACCTGCTGATGGGGCTGATCTTCCTGGTGCTGCTCGGGTGCACGCTCTACGCGGTGCGGGCCGGTGCGCGCACGCTCGCGGGCGGGGCGGAGGACCACGGTCCGCCGGCCGCCGCGAGCGACGGTGCCGGGCCCGGCTCGGGCGGGACGCCGGAGGCGGCGGGCACATCGTCGGGGACGGGCCGGACCACCACACCGGCCGTCCCCGAGCACGGCACCGGCGTGTTCAGCACGGCCGACGCCTCCGGCAAGGCGGTCGGGCACGGCACCGTCCGCCGCTACGAGGTGCAGGTCGAGGGCGGCGCGGGCATCTCGGCGGGCGACGCGGCGCGGGAGATCCAGGGCATCCTCGGCGACCCGCGCGGCTGGACCGCCGACGGCCGCGACGCCTTCCAGCTCGTCTCCTCGGGCCCCGCGGACTTCGTGATCAAGATCGCCACCCCGGACACGGTGGACACGATCTGCGGGGCGGCCGGCCTGCACACGCACGGCGAGGTGAACTGCGACGTCGGGCCCACCGTGGTGGTCAACCTCAAGCGCTGGCTGCTGGGTTCGCCGCAGTTCCCCGGTCCGATCCACGGCTACCGCGCGCTCATCGTCAACCACGAGGTCGGCCACCGGATCGGCCACGGCCACGAGGGCTGCCCGGGCCCCGGCAAGCCCGCCCCGGTGATGATGCAGCAGATCGACGGCCTGCACGGCTGCAAGGCCAACGCCTGGCCCTACGACGCCGACGGCGACTACGTCCAGGGCCCGCGGGTGCCCTGACCCCGGACCGGCAGCACCGGGCGGACCGTCCGGCCGCCGGACCGGCAGGACCGGGCGGACCGTCCGGCCGCCGGACCGCACCCCCGCTAGTGCATGGCGAAGACCGGTCCCCGCGGGGCGAACGGCAGCCGGGCGCCGCGCGGCAGCAGGAAGGCGTGCTCGCGCCGGACCCTCAGCACGTCGCACGCGCCGTCGGTGATCAGCAGCACGGGGGCGGCCGGCGGGAAGTCGTCGGCGGCGAGCAACAGGTCGACGCCGGGCTGTAGTTCGGTGCCGCCTCGGCCCCGTACCCGTACCCGGCCGGCGATCTCGGTGACCGGCAGGTACCCGGCGTCGAACGGTGCCGCGTCGCAGAAGACCACCCGGGCCGCGGGCACGTCGCGGGACCCCGCGTACGAGGCGATCGCGCCGAGCGCCTTGCCGAGCAGCCGCGCCGGCATCGAGCCGGAGGTGTCCAGGACGACGCCGAAGGTGCAGCGCTCCAGCTCCTCGGGCGGGAAGTACCGCCCGGCGCGCGGGATGTCGGGGGTGGACGCCTGGCGGCGCGAGGGCCGGGCGAAGCTGCGCAGGGGTTCCGGGCGCGGCACGTGCTCGTCGAACCAGCGGGCCAGTCGCACGTCCCAGGGCAGCGGGGGATGGGCCAGCGCCCTGATCTCCTCCACCAGCCCCGCCGGGAGCGTGCCGCGGGTACGGTCGTGCAGGTCGAAGCCCTGGAGCAGGCCGCGGCGGTAGAACGCGTCGAGGTCGACGTACTCGGCGGGCGCGGTGGGGTGCGGCAGCGGCTCGCCCAGCACGTCGCCGCGGCCCTTGCCGCGCAGCGTGGCGAGGCGGCGCGAGCGCCGGACGTCGGTGGTGATCCGGTCGTACACCTCCTCCGCGGACAGGCCGGCGAGCGCCGGGTCGTGCAGCAGCCCGGGCGGCATCGCGCCGACGCCCATCTCCAGCAGCCAGCCGTTGATCACGTAGTCGCAGGAGACGTTGAACAGGTACGGGTCGCGGGCGCCGCAGCGGTCGGCGTGCCGCAACGCGGCGTGCAGCATCTCGTGGGCCAGCACGAACCGCCACTCCTCCTCCCCCAGCACGCACAGCGGGTTGACGTAGATCTCGGCGGCGGCCGCGTTCACCGCGGCCACCGAGATCCGGTGGGCGCGGGCGAGGTCGGCGTCCGCGACCACGGTCATCCCCGCGGCGATGCCGCCGAGCAGCGGGTAGGACGACACGAACCAGTCCAGCGCCCGGTGCCACGGGCCCTTCGGGGTGTCGCCCGCCCCGCCCGCGGCGTTCATCGAGGCCGACACCGCGCGGGTCAGCGCCCGGGCGAACACGTCCTGCCAGTCCGCCGGGTCCCGCAGGTACGGCCAGGGCTCCAGCCGCTGGTCGGGCTCGGGCCCGCCCGCCCCGCAGCGCGCGAACGGCGCGGGAACGCCGTCCCGGCGGAACCGCTCGGCCAGCTGATCCTCGTCGCCGCCCGGGAAGGACTCGGGCAGCGCGAACGGCGCCGTGCCCACCGCGAGCGTCTGCTGGAAACGGCTCACCACCAGGCACCGGGCCGCCAGCGCGGCGGGGTCCGGCGCGGTGCGCTCGCCGCGCGCGGCCGGGACATGCCCGAAGCCCAGGTGCAGCAGGCAGTGCGCCAGCACCCAGGCCCACTCGCGGGGCTCGGCCAGCTTCCGCGGGTTGACGTGGACGCATCCGTCGGAGTCCACGAGCGCCCAGCCCTGGGCCGGCGCGACGCGGCACGACGCGCGGCAGAAGTGCGCGTCCAGCGCGCTGAGGGCGGGGTGGCGCCGCGCGATCTCCAGGCCGTGGCGGTAGTGGAGTTCGAGGCGCGGGTCGGGCGCCGGGGGACGGCCGCGCCGGCTCCCGCCGCGGGCCGGCCGGCTCATCGGCGGGCCTCCACCAGCCGGGGCATGTCACGGGCCGCCTCCACCAGGAACCAGGCCGGCAGCACCGGGTTGCCGTCCTCGTCGTCGGCGATCACCGTCTGCGCGACCTCGACGGAGATCTCGGCGAGCTGCACCAGCAGGGCCTGCGCCCGGTAGGCGGTCTGCCGCACGGACGGCGAGGCGTGCTGCTTGCTCGCCGGCAGGTCCCGCATCAGCCGGCCGCGGAACGACTCGGCCAGGTAGTAGAGCAGGTCGCGGTCCTGGATCCGGTGCGGCCAGCGGGCGTCGCCCTTGAGGATCGCCTCGACCCCGACCTCGCTGCGCACGATCCTCACGTACCCGCAGAACGCCGAGGCGTGGGCGGGGGTGAGGGTGCCGTGCGCCAGCACCTTGAGCGTCTCCTCGTCGAGCGCCGGGCCGAACGAGGCGATCGCGTCGGAGAGCATGTGCCACGAGCGCGGCGTGGAGAACGGCTCCTCGGTCTTCGGCGGCTTCGACCACAGGTGGTGCGGCCGGTCGGTGAGGTAGTCGGTGACCCACGGGTGGATGCCCGAACGGGCCGCCCAGTCCAGCCAGTCCTTCGGCGACGCCTCCAGGTGGACGTGGGTCAGGCGGTTGACCAGCGCGGACGCCAGCGGGCGGGCGAGGGCGTTGTCGGTGGCACGGTTGCCCGCGCCGATGACGATGCTGCCCGCGGGCAGTTCGTAGCTGCCGATGCGGCGGTCCAGGATCAGCGAGTAGAACGCCT
>WRCZ01000376.1 GCA_009783685.1 Actinomycetes bacterium | reverse complement strand
CGGCGATGACGGCGACGGGCACGGCCCAGCGCGGCACGCCGCCGCGCCTCCCCGGGCCGGACGGGGTGGCGGGGGGCGTCGGGCCGGACGGCTCCGCGCCCCCGCCGGCTGCGGCCGGCGGGGCGGCCGGCGCAGGGGAGTCGGCGACCTCGGCGACCTCGGCGGTCGCGGTGGTCCCGGTCGCGGTGGCGACCGCGGACGTGGTGCCGCCGTCAGCGGCCGCCGCGGTCCCGCCGGCCGGGGTGGCCGCGGCCTGCTGCGCGGCGCCCTCGGCGGACTCGGCGGTCGCCGTGCCGGCGGCCACCGCGGGCTGAGGTGCGGTCGCGGGCTGGGGTACCGTCGCGGGCTGGGTGGCCGGCTTGGGCTTGGGGGCGGCCAGGCCGCGGACGAACAGGGTCATCACCACGGCGAGGTAGGCGACGTAGGCCACGACCTGGAGCCAGGTCATCTGCGTGGTGAGGTTGAGTACGCCCTGGACCAGCTGCGCGTACCAGGAGTTGGCGTCGACGTGGCCGGAGAGGTCGACGAGGTAGGCGCCGCCGCCCGGCAGGACGTTGCCCTCCTGGAGGTCGCGCAGCCCGTAGCCGAGCACGCCCCCGGCGATGACGATGAGGCCGAAGCCCGTCCAGGTGAAGAACTTGGTCAGGTTGATCTTCAGCACGCGCTTGTACAGCGCCCAGCAGAGCACCGCGGCCAGCACCAGGCCGATGGCGCCGCCGGTCAGCGGGCCCGCGCTGGAGCCGTGCGCGGTCTGCGCGTTGGTCCACAGGAAGAGCGCGGTCTCCAGCCCCTCGCGGCCCACCGCGAGGAAGCTGGTGATGATCAGGGCGCCGGCGCCCATGGTGAGCGCGGCGGTCACCTTCTCCTTGATCTCACCGGAGAGGTTGCGCGCGTTCTTGCGCATCCAGAAGACCATCGCGGTGACGAAGCCCACCGCGATCACCGACAGGAAGCCGCCGAACGCCTCCTGCGCGGTGGTCGGCATCTGCTGCGAGCTGAACGTCAGCACCGCGCCGAAGCTGAGCGACAGACCGATGGCGGCGGCGACGCCCGTCCACACCTGGGGCAGCCGCTCCTTGTTGCCGCCGCGGACCAGGGTGGCCACGAGGATCGAGACGACAAGGCCGGCCTCGAGTCCCTCCCGCAGGCCGATCAGAAAATTGGGGAACACGTTGTCCCACATCAGGATGCCCCTCCCCGGGACCGGCCCGGTCACACGCCGACGCAATTTAGCTTAGGCAAACCTTAGCAGTGCCTCGACTGGGCTCCTCCGGACGGGCCTTCGGGGCCGGTCCTGACCCCTTGCTCTGTCGTTCCTGTGAGACGGCGGTCGCGGCTATTCAACTCCTACATCGTGTAGTAGTTTCCCGGCGGGACCTCCGCACGTCACCGTTTCGCCGGTCACGCGCCCGGCAGGTCGCCCTCACCCGCGTCGCGGCCGTGCGCCGACGCAACGCCCAGTGGTCGAAGCGCCGTCAGGAGACGATCAGCAGTGCACCACCCGTACGGCCCCGCCGCCGGACCAGGCGGCCCGGCGGCCCGCCTCCCGCTCACCGCTTCCGGGACCCGGCGGATCGCGATCGTCTCGGCGAGCGTCGGCGCGGGCCACGACGGCGCGGCCACCGAACTCGCCCGCCGCCTGACGGCCGCCGGGTACGGGGTGGACCGGCACGACTTCCTCGACCTGCTGCCCGCACGCGCGGGCGCGCTGATCCGCGGCACCTACCACCGCATGCTCACCCTGGCGCCCGGCAGCTACCAGCACCTGTACGCCAACACCGAGGAGTGCGGGCGCCCCGGCCGCCTCGTCGGCGCGCTGCTGCGCTGCACGGAGGGACGGGTGCTGCGCGCCCTGGCGCCCGGCACCTGCGCGGTGGTGTCGACCTATCCCGGGGCGAGCCAGGTCCTGGGCCGGATGCGGCAGAGCGGGCGGCTGGCGGTGCCGGCCCTGACGTACCTCACCGACTTCTCCGTTCACCCGCTGTGGATCGCTCCCGGCATCGACGGCCACCTGGCCGCCCATCACGTGCCCGCCGGGCAGGCCCGCGCGCTCGGCGCGGCGGACGTGGCGGTCACCGGCCCGGTCGTCGACCCGCGGTTCACGCCCGGTGGCACCGCCGAGCGCCGGGCCGCCCGCAGGCGCTTCGGGCTGCCCGACGAGGACAAGGTGGCGCTGCTCGTCGCCGGTTCGTGGGGCGTGGGCAGCGTGGAGGAAGCGGCCACGGAGATCCGCGACAGCGGCGCCGCCGTACCCGTGGTGGTGTGCGGACGCAACGACGCGCTGGTGCAGCGGCTGCGCCGGCTGGGCATCGAGCACGCCCACGGATGGGTCGCCGACATGCCGGACCTGATGCGCGCCGCCGACGTCCTCGTGCAGAACGCCGGCGGGCTGACCAGCCTGGAGGCGTTCGCGAGCGGCCTGCCCGTGGCCAGCTACCGCTGCATCCCCGGCCACGGCCAGACGAACGCCGCGGCGCTGGAGCAGGCCGGACTCGCCGCATGGATCAGGCGTCCCGACGAGCTCGCCCCCGTCCTGCGCGCCCTCATGGCCGGACCCCTCGGCAGCCGGCAGCGCCGCCTCGGCCTGGCCCTCTACACCACGGGCCCCGGCCCGGCCGCCGCCATCACGGCCGCGTCCGGGCACCCGGCGACGACGGCGCGGCCGGTCCGCGGGGCACGCGTCGCCTCGCTGACCCGGCGCAGGCTCGGCCTCGCGGCCGCCGCCCTCACCGTCACCGTCACCCTGGCGATCGGGATACCCGTCGCCGACGCCTACAGCGACGCGCCGGTGCACCTCGCCACCCACCAGGTCCAAGGAGGCCGCTGATGACCGCGCACCGACTCGCCCGTGCCGCCTGGGGAGCCGGCGCGGCGGGCCTGACCGCCGCCGCCGTCCACGCGGCGCCCGTGATCTCCACGTTCGGGCCGCTCCGCAACCGGCTCATGCCGCGGCTGTCCGGGCAGGGCCGCCCCGACCACGTGGCGCTCACCTTCGACGACGGTCCCGACCACCTGTCCACGCCGCACTTCCTGCGCCTGCTGGACGCGCACGACCTGCGCGCGACGTTCTTCCTCCTCGGGTCGATGCTGCGGCGCGACCCGGCCCTCGGCGTGGAGATGGCGGCGGCGGGACACGAGATCGGCATCCACGGCTGGGAGCACCGGCCGCTGCTGCTGCGCGGCCCGCGGGCCACCTACGACGACCTGGCGCGCGCCCGTGACCTGGTCGCCGACACGGTCGGGCGGCCGCCGACGCTGTTCCGGCCGCCGTACGGGGTGATGAGCGCCGCGACGCACGCCGCCTGCCGCCGCCTCGGCCTCACGCCCGTGCTGTGGACCTGCTGGGGCGAGGACTGGCGCCGGCGTGCCACCCCCAAGTCCGTGTACCGCACGGTCACCGCCGACCTGCGCGGCGGCGGCACGATCCTGCTGCACGACTCCGACTGCACCTCGGCCACCGGGTCCTGGCGCACCACGCTCGCCGCGGTGCCGCCGATCCTGGAGGCCTGCCGGAACCGCGGTCTGAGCGTCGGCCCGCTCCGCGACCACGGAACGCCGGCCCAGGTGCCGGCCGTCGCACCGGTGGACGTCCCCGCGCCGCGACGGGCCGGGGCGGCCGGCCCGGCTACGGTTCGGGGTGCTCGCTGAGCAGCCGCAGCAGGAGCTGCTCGTCGGAGCTGGACAGCTCCGAGACGAACCGGGAGAGCACCGCGGCACGATCGTGGCCGCCCTCCAGGAGCGAGCGCATCTGCTCCGCGGTGTGGGCCGCCTCGTCCTTCACCGGCGCGTAGGCGTAGCCGCGCCCGCTGCGCTCGCGCGTCAGTATCCCCTTGTCGTACAGCCGGGACAGGATGGTGAGCACGGTGGTGTACGCCAGGTCGCCGGCGATGCGCTCGTTGACCTGCGCGGCCGTCAACGGGCCGGTCGCCGACCACAGGGCCGCCAGGACGGCGCTCTCCAGCTCGCCGCGGGCACGGCGGCCGGCGGCCCCTGCCTGTCCCGCCCGGTCTGCCGGGCCTTGATCGCCGCTCACGCGGATTCCCTCCCCGCTCACGAGGCGTCGTCTGGTTTGCCGTTTCATTACTAAACTACTACGCCATGTCGGAGCTGGCGGCCGGGGTGTCCTGCCGGCGGGGCGTCCGGCCGGGCGTCCCGCAGCCGGGGCGTGCGGTTGCGGGGCGGCCTCGCCCCTCGGCCCCCGACTCTCGCACCTCACCCCTCGCCTCGGTCGTCGGTGGGCAGCAGCGCGTACATGGTCATGTCCCGCCGCTCGCCGCCGATGCGCTGCCAGCTGCGCAGCAGGCCCTCGCGCTGGAACCCTGCCCGCTCCGCGGTGCGCGCCGACGCGGTGTTCCAGGGCTCGACGTAGAGCTCGAGGCGGTCCACGCCCAGGTGGTCGAAGGCCCAGCCCGTGACCGCCCGCAGGGCCGCGGCCGCGGCACCCCGCCCGCGCGCCGAGCGCACGATCCAGTAGCCCACGGACGCCCGTCCCTCGGCCGCGTCCTTCATCCGCAGCGAGACCACGCCCAGGGGCCGCCGGCCGCCCTCGCCGGCGATGACGAACGGATAGCCGACGCCCTCCGCGGCGCGCTGCCACTGGCGTGAGATGAACCGCTCGCCGGCCTCGTCCGAGTAGTCCGCCGGAACGGTGGTGAGCAGCGGGATGTACGGGTCCGACGACGCCTCGCGCACCAGCGGCAGGTCCTGCGCCTGCCACGGCCGCAGCACGAAGTCCCCGGCGGGCAGCACCGGCACCCGCAACTCCTCAGGCATGGCGGCATGATCGCACACCCCCCGCGCGGCGGCCGGGCTCCACGCCGACTCTCCTGCTTCGGCGCCCTGCTGACGCCCCGTCGCACGCCCCCCGACGCCGGATGGACATCTGCGCGCCCCCCACCGTTGGCCTCGCGGTGCGGTGGCGTGCGCCGGTGGGGGCAAGCATGTCGGCCCGTCCGCTCCGATCGGACGGAGCGGGGAAGGAGCCGCTGGAATGAGACGTCGTACCGTCGCCGCCCTGGCCGCCGCCACGGGCGCGCTGCTGCTCACCGCGACCGCGGCGACCGCCGACACCGCGCACAACCCCTGGCCGTACCAGGCGGATTCGGGCCGGACGGCCGTCCTCGCGGCGGTCGGCGACATCGCGTGCGAGCCCGACGGGGACGAGCCCGGCGTCGATGCCAAGTACCTGTGCGACGGCACGCGCGACAGCGCCCAGACGCTGACCGCGAACCAGATCGAGGCCATGCAGCCGGACCTGGTGGCCCTGCTGGGCGACGAGCAGTACCAGGTGGGCCGCTACAACGACTTCATGGGCTCGTTCGACCGGACCTACGGCGCCTTCAAGTACCTTCAGCGCCCGGCGCCCGGCAACCACGAGTTCTACGACTACAAGGACGGCGAGAAGGGCGTCGACGGCTCCGGCTACTACTCGTACTACAACGGCCGCAGCCTGGACACGGCCGGCAGCCCGCTCGCCGACGCCCAGGGGCAGCCGGTTCCCCGCGTCCACGGGCAGGCCGGCACCTCCGGGCAGGGCTGGTACTCCTACGACCTGGGGTCCTGGCACATCATCTCCCTGAACGCCGAGTGCGCCGTGCAGACCGGCGGTTGCTCGCCGGACGGAGCCTGGGCCAAGGAGCAGACCGCGTGGCTGCGTGACGACCTGGCCGCCGACCACGCCGCCTGCACGCTGGCGTACTGGCACCAGCCCGCGTTCAGCGCCAGCGCCTCGCCGTCCGACGAGGGCGGCCTGTCGCAGAGCGCCTGGTGGCCGCTGCTCTACAAGGCCGGCGTCGATGTCGTCCTCAACGGCCACGAGCACCTGTACGCGCGGTTCGCGCCCCAGAACCCGAAGGGCCAGGCGGACCCGCACAAGGGCATCACGCAGTTCATCATCGGCACCGGCGGGGAGGGGCTCGACACCCTGGCCGCGGCCGACCAGGCCCCCAACCGCGTGACCGGCAACGACACTTCCTACGGCGTGAGCCGCTTCACCCTCAAGCCCAACGGCTACTCCTGGGACTACCAGGCCGCCAACGGCACCGGCTACAGCGACACCGGCAGCGCCCACTGCCACGGCCCCGCCAACTGACCCACCCCGCGACGCAACCCGTCCGCCCTCCCACCGGCGAAGCGGGGCCGGCCACCCCGAGCCCCGCACCGCCGGTGCCCCCTCGCCCCCGCCACCCGCCGCGGCCCTTTTCGCAGCCGGCCCGTGGGATCGTCGGAGGGGGATCCGGGCGAGCACGATCCGGGCGCCGGTGGGACCAGTGGCGGATTCGTCCTGGCCAACGGGCAGCACGACGCGTACGACGAGGACACCGGGACGGCGTGTCCCGGTTTTCCCATAGGCACCACCCTGCTCAGGGTCAACACCCCTGTGCCGGAAGGCATTTCACGTGTGTCAAAGTAATGCTGCCCACCGCCGCGGCCGCTCGACTGGCCGCCGCGCCGGCGGGAACCGGAAGGACGCG
>WRCZ01000375.1 GCA_009783685.1 Actinomycetes bacterium | reverse complement strand
GTCGGGGTCGTGCGCGTACGCGGTCAGCTCCGTGGCCCGGGCCAGCACCGCCACCAGATGGTCGATCGTGTGATAGCGCCGCTGCGGCTCCGCCCAGCGTTCGAGCAGCTCACGCCCGTAGGGCGCGGGGTCCTCTGCGACGTCCCGGTCCTCGGCCCGGCAGCGGCGCAGCAGTTCGGACCACTCGGCCAGCAGGGCGTTGTAGCGGGGGTGGGCGTCGGCGGTGATCGAAGGCATGCGGGCCATTGTGCGCTACCCATCTCGCGCGTGAGTGACGGGTGTGGCACCCTTGCTCATATGTCTAGACCAATATTCGAGGTGATCGCCCTCGGCGCTGACGATGCCGTAGCGGCCCAGGACGGTGGCGCCGACCGCCTCGAACTGGTCACCGACATGGCCGCGGACGGGCTGACGCCGTCCCGTGCCACGTTCGGTGCGATCCGCCACGCCGTCACCATCCCGCTGCGCGTCATGCTGCGGCTCTCGGACGGGTTCAGCGCGGGCGACCCCGCCGAGCTGGACGCGCTGTGCGAGGCCGCGCAGGGCCTGCGGGCCGAGGGCGCCGAGGAGTTCGTGCTCGGCTTCCTCGACGGCCGCGGCCGCGCGGACCTGGACGCGGTGCACGCCCTCGTCGACGTGCTCGACGGCTGCCGGTGGACGTTCCACCGCGCCATGGACCGGGCCGCCGACCGCGACGCGCTGCGGCTGCAACTGGCCGGACTGCCCGGGCTCGACACGTATCTGACGGCCGGTTCGGCCCAGGGCGTCGGGGCGGGGCTGCCGGTGCTGTGCGCCGAGGCCGCGCGGACCGGCGAACCCGGGTACGAGCCGCGGCTCCTGGTCGGCGGCGGGCTGCTCCTCGAACACGTCCCCGCGCTGCGGGCAGCCGGCCTCGACGCCTTCCACGTCGGCGGCGCGGTGCGCTCCGGGGGCTGGGCCGGACCCGTCGACCGCGAGGCCGTCCGCACCTGGCGCGAGGCGCTGGACACCTCGGTGCCCGTCGCCTGACGCCCCGCCCGCGGCTCAGCCGCGCAGCGGCTCCGGCAGGGCGGTGGTGTGCAGGACGGCCAGCCCGGACACCGCCCGGGTCAGGCAGACGTACAGGCGGCGCAGCCCGGTCCGCTCGTCGGGCTCGCCGTCCACGATCGCCCCGGGCTCGTCCAGCACGACGTAGTCGTACTCCAGGCCCTTGGCCAGGGAGGCCGGCACCAGGGTCAGCCGCGCCTGGGCCGACGTCTCCTGGCCGGGGGCCAGATAGGGCACGCCCGCCGCGTCCAGTGCCGCGGCCAGCGCGTCCAGCCGCGCGTCCGCGGCGATCAGCCCGATCGACCCCTCGTGGCCGAGCGCCTGCGCGCAGGCCCCCAGCACCGCCGCGTCCA
Organism: Actinomycetes bacterium; assembly: GCA_009783685.1. GTDB lineage: Bacteria > Actinomycetota > Actinomycetes > Streptomycetales > Streptomycetaceae > Actinacidiphila. The sequence continues at coordinate 5,131 of WRCZ01000375.1, read as the reverse complement.
GCTCCGCGGTGGGCACGTGCCGGATCTCCAGCGCGCCCGCGGACTCCCGCACGGACGTCGCCGGCGCCAGGCCCGGCGCGATCGACGGCAGCAGCCGCGACGCGTACGCGATCACCTCGCGCGGCACGCGGAACCCGCGGGTCAGCTCCTCGATCCGCGCCTCCGCCTTGCCCAGGTGCCGCAGCGCCTCGTCCCACGACGCGGTCGCCCACGGCGTCGTGCCCTGCGCCAGGTCGCCGAGGATCGTCGCGGAACCGGTCGTGCAGCGGCGGCCCACCGCCCGGTACTGCATCGGCGACAGGTCCTGCGCCTCGTCCAGCACCACGTGACCGAGCGAACTCGTGCGCTGCACCAGGTCGTACGCCTCGTCCACCAGCACCGCGTCCGCCGCCGACCAGCGCGCCGAGCCCAGCCCGCGGGCGGGCTTCTCCCACAGCACGGCCTTCTGCTCGTCGTCGTCCAGCAGCCCCCGCGCGCACTCGGCGAGGAACTCCGGTTCGGACAGCAGCCGCAGCACCGTCTTCGCCGGGTCGACCTGCGGCCAGCACTCCTTCACCGCCGCCTTCACCGCGGCGTTGCGGGCCACCGCGTCCTGCACCCGGTCGTCCGGCGCCTCGCCCGACCGCTCCATCTGGACCAGCACGGCATGCGCGATGCGCTGCGGCAGGGCCTCGCGGGCCGCGCCGTAGCGGATGTCACGCTCCGCCAACTCCCGGACGATCTCCTCCAGTTCGTAGGCCGGCACGCGCCACCTGCGGGAGCCGCGGACCACGACCACCGGCTCGGTCGGCATCCGGATCCCGGACCGCACCGCGCGCCGCAGCACCTGCGCCATCCGCGCGTCGCCCTTGATGCGGGCCGTCAGCGCCGAGTCCGTGCCGCGCACCGGGACATGGGACACCAGGTCGTCCACCGTGGCCTGCTTGACCTGGAGTTCGCCGAGCGCCGGCAGCACCTGCTCGATGTACTGGAGGAACGAGGCGTTCGGCCCGATGACCAGCGTGCCGGTGCGCGCCAGCCGATCGCGGTGCGCGTACAGCAGGTACGCCACCCGGTGCAGGCCCACCGCGGTCTTCCCGGTGCCCGGCGCCCCCTGCACGCACACCGTGCCGGTGACCCCGGCGCGGACGATCTCGTCCTGCTCGGGCTGGATCGTCGCCACGATGTCCCGCATCGGGCCGACGCGCGGCCGCTCGATCTCGGCCTGCAGCAGCCTGCTGGTGGTCGCGGTCTCGGTCGCGTCGGTGAGGTGCTCGTCCTCGTAGGCGGTCAGGTCGCCGCCGGTGTAGCCGAAGCGCCGGCGCAGCCGCACGTCCATCGGCTCGGCCCGCGAGGCCCGGTAGAACGGCTGCGAGACCGGCGCGCGCCAGTCGACGACCATCGGGTCGCCCTCGGCGTCGTGCACGTGCCGGCGCCCGATGTAGAAGTTCTCCCCGTCCGCGCCCTCGGCCACCTCCGCGCCCGGCGCCTTCAGGTAGTCCAGCCGCCCGAAGAACAGCGGGGTGTCGGCCAGGTCGGCCAGCGCCTTGATCCGGTCGTCGATCTGCCGGCTGAGGATCTGGGCGTTGACCCAGTTGCCGGTGACGTCGGAGATGTCCAGCGCCTCCACGTCGTGGCGCATGGCCCGCAGCGCTGCCCGCGAGGCGGAGAGATGGTCCTGCTCCCGCCGCAGCGGCTCGGGGGTCGGATCCTGGATCTGGGCGTGCGAGGGCACGGCATTGCCTCCGGCTGGGTACGAGCACGTGCGGACGCGCCCCGCGGGTACGCGCGTGCGTGGACTGCTGTCACGAAGGGCCGGCCGGTTTCCGTCCGGGCGGCGGCGCTCCCGGATCCGGGAGGCGGGCAGACGCGCGATCATACGCTGCCGCGCGCGGGCCCGCGAACGCATTTTCCGCCCCCCGTCCGGGCGCCCGGCGCGGTACGTCTCAGGGCTGACCCTGAGATGCCGCTCAGGGTCGGGGATCAGCCCCTGGGCGGAGGCCGGGGCGGCAGGTTTACACCCTCAGCCCGACGTAGTCCGAATGCCTGATTTCGTACCGTGGAGACATGACCTCCACCACAGTTCCCCCAGGTCCGGCCGCCCACGGCGGCACCGCCATCGGCAACCGTTCCGGCCACCCCCGCCACCTGATCGGCAACGCGCTGCACGCCATCCGCGTCTTCGCCGTCACCGCCTTCGAGGTCGTCGTCTGGGGCGCCGACGGCAAGCGCTACTGACCCGCCGCCTCCCCGCCTCCCCGCGTCCTCCCTCCCGGATCAACGTCCTCCGCCCTTCCGCCCCTTCTGCCCGGCCCGCCACTCCGCCCGGCCCGCGCCTCCGCCCGGCGCGCCTCACCGCACGGTGACCAGCACCCGTCCGGTGTCCGCGACCACGTCCAGCGCCGTGATGTCCTGCGGGCTCACCGACGTCGACGCCGGGACGCTGCCGCTCGTGCTCCCGGCCGCGTAGGTCGACGTCCAGGTCCCCGCGGTCTCGGCCGTCCCGCCGCGCGCGTGCACCACCAGCCGGCACACCACGCCCGGCGGCAGATGCCCCAGCGTCAGCCGGATCGAGGTGCCCCACGTCTCCGGCGTCAGTGCCGCGCTGGCACTCACCCGGGTCGACGGATCGGTGTGCGCCAGCGTGATCGACGCCGGCGGCCGCACCGCCTCGGGCGCGCGCCCGCCGTGCCCGGCCACCCCGATGACCACCGCGAGCACCAGCCCGGCCACCGACAGCGCGACGGCCGCCGCCACCACCGCGACGGCCGGCACCCGCGTCCGCCCGCGGGCCCGGGGACGCGGGCGCGCCCCGGCCGTGCCGCCGGCGCCGGTGCCCGGCACCTCCTCCAGCGGCGTGTGCCGCAGCAGTCCCGGCAGCGGCGCCAGCGCCAGCAACTCCGCCGTGCAGTACGGGCAGCCGCCCACGTGGCGGGCCACGGCCGACCGCTCGGCGGGCCCCAGCGCGCCCAGCAGATAGGCGCCGAGCTCCGTGCTCTCCCGGCAGGTCATGGTGCCGTCACCCCTCGCTCCTCCAGCACGCTGCGCAGCGCCCGCAGCGCGTAGTAGCAGCGCGACTTGACCGTGCCCTGCGGGATGCCCAGCTGCTCCGCCGCCTCCGCGACGGTCCTGCGCAGGTAGTAGACCTGCACCAGCACGGCCCGGTGCTCCGGGCTCAGCCCGCGCAGCGCGTCCGCCATGTGCCAGCTCTCCAGCGCCCGGTCGAGCGCGTCGTCCCCGCTCGGCGGCTCCGTGTCGCCGAGCGGCGCCTCCTGGGGCCGGGCGGCGCGGCGCCGGTGCGCCGACACCACCAGGTGGTGCGCGACCGTGTGCAGCCACGGGGCGGCGGTCTCCGGCACCAGCGCGTCGCGGTGCTGCCAGGCCCTCAGGAACGTCTCCTGCACGATGTCCTCCGCGCGCTGGTAGTCGCCGCCGCACAGCCGCAGAACCTGGCCGAGCAGGGACGGGCCGTGCAGGGCGTACAGCGCGCGGAGGAACTCGCCGTCCCGCCGGTCCCGGCGTCCGAAGAGGTGCTCCACGCCCTCCCCTACGCGCGCCGTCCGCGACCGGTTCAGGTGTCGACGGCGGTGAACCGGCCGGGCCCGGGCCGCGTACCAGGAGTGTCCCGGGCACGCACCGCGGCACGGCAGAAGGCGGGCCGCGCGGCCAGGAGCGGCCGGTCCGGCCGCGAGGGCCGGAGCGCCCGGGGCGCACGAACGACGAAGGGACGACGATGTCCGTACCGCACAGTTCAGCCCGGCCCGCCGACCGTCCGGCCGCGGGTCCCGCGGGGCACCACCGCGACCGGCGGCCGTCGCGGCCGTACCGGCGCCCGGCGCGCCGGATAGCCGCGCTCGCTCTGATCGCCGCGGCCGGCCTGACCGCGGCCGCCTGCTCGTCCTCGTCCGGCTCGTCCGGCGGCGGGGGCTCCGGCGGCTCGTCCGCCGCCGCGCCCAGCGCGACGGCGCCCGGCGCGGGCGCGCCGTCGCCGGTGGGCACGCACGGCACCAAGGCGCTGGGCGAGGTGTTCGCCGACGCCTCGGGCAGGACGCTGTACACCGCCGACCAGGAGTCCGGCGGCAGCCTCCTCTGCACCGGGGGCTGCCTGCAGTTCTGGCACCCGGTCCCGGTCGCCGCGGCCGGCGGCACACCGTCGGGCGGCAGCGGTTTCGGCAGCGTCGAACGTCCCGACACCGGCCAGAACCAGCTCACTTACGCCGGCCGGCCCGTCTACACGTTCGCCGAGGACGCGGCGCCGGGCGACACCAAGGGCGACGGCTTCCAGGACGCCTTCTCCGGCCGGCAGTTCACCTGGCACGCGCTGCCGGTCCACCCGGGCGCGAGCACCTCGGCACCGCCGGCCCCCACCACCGGCTCCGGCGGTGCGGGCGGCGGCTACGGCTACTGACCGCCGCGGGCCCGCGGCCCGCACCGGCCGTCAGGGCCCGTGCTGGCGGCAGGCCACGCGCCCGTGCCGGCTTCGCCGCCCGTCAGACGTCCTCGCCCGCGCCCGTCAGCAGGTCGTCGGCGTCGACGATCCGGTACGCGTAGCCCTGCTCGGCCAGGAACCGCTGCCGGTGGGCGGCGAAGTCCTGGTCGATGGTGTCGCGGGCGACGACCGAGTAGAAGCGCGCCTCGTGCCCGTCGGCCTTCGGCCGCAGGACCCGGCCCAGGCGCTGCGCCTCCTCCTGCCGCGAGCCGAACGTGCCGGACACCTGGATCGCGACGGTCGCCTCCGGCAGGTCGATGGAGAAGTTCGCGACCTTCGAGACCACCAGCACCGAGATCTCGCCGTTGCGGAACGCGTCGAACAGCTTCTCGCGCTGGGCGTTGCTGGTCTCGCCCTTGATCACCGGGGCGTCCAGGTGCTCGCCCAGCTCGTCCAGCTGGTCGATGTACTGGCCGATGACCAGCGTCTGCTGGCCGCGGTGCTTGGCCACCAGCGCCTCGGTGACCTTCCGCTTGGTGGCGGTGGTCGCGCAGTGGCGGTACTTCTCCTCGGGCTCGGCGGTGGCGTACGCGAGCCGCTCGCCTTCCGTCAGGTTGACCCGGACCTCCACGCAGTCCGCCGGCGCGATGTAGCCCTGCGCCTCGATCTCCTTCCAGGGCGCGTCGAACCGCTTGGGCCCGATCAGCGAGAACACGTCCGACT
>WRCZ01000374.1 GCA_009783685.1 Actinomycetes bacterium | reverse complement strand
TGATCCGCGCGGTGGCCGGCAGCGGCCTCGTGCTGCACACCGGCGGGGAGGCGGCCCGCGCGGAACCCGCGGCGCTGGTGGCCGCCGCCCGGCGGGCGGGCCTGCGCGCGTACGCGGCCGCGTACACCGAGAACGGCCGCCGCCGGCTGGCCGAGGCGGTGGGCGAGGACGCCGCGGTGACCGTGGAGGGGCTGCTGGACGGCGGCCAGGGCCCGGGACGGGCCGCGGACGCCGCCCTCGCGCTGGATCTGCTGGCGGTGCTGGACGCGCCCCAGCTGTCCGTGGTGGAGGCCGCCGACCTCGTCGAGGCGCTGCCCGACGGCGCCCGGCTGGTGCTCAGCGGTGACCCGTACACGCTGCCGTCCGCGGGCCCCGGCCGCGCCTTCGCCGACCTGCTGACCGCGCGGATCTGCCCGCGGGTCGCCTCCCGCACCCCGGACCCCGGCCCGATCGGCGAGCTGGTCTCGTGCGTCGGCGTGGGCGAACTCGCCGCGGTGGAGGCCCCGGACAAGGAGGTCGTGGTGGTGCCGGTCCGCGACCCGCGCGAGGCCGTGCACCGCGCGGTGCAGCTGGTGGCCGACTCGGTGCCCCGGGCGTTCGGCGTCCCGGCCGGCGAGGTGCAGGTGATCACCGTGGCGCACGGCGGGCCGGTCGGCACCCGGGCGCTCAACGCGGCGATCAAGGAGCGGCTCAACCCGGGCCAGGGCCGGTTCGCCGGCTTCGACCCCGGTGACCGGGTGGTGTACGTGCCGGCCGCGGGCCGGGCGCTGCCGGGCACGGTGGCCGGCGCGGAGCCCGGCGGGCTGCGGCTGGACTGCGCGCACGGCCCGGTGCTGGTGCCGCGCGACGAGGTGGCCGGCGCGGTCCGCCACGGCTGGGCGATCACCGGCCACCAGGCCGCCGGGATGCGCTGGCCGGCAGTGGTCGTGGTCGTCCCGGGCGACGCGGGCCCGCTGCTCACCCGCGCCTGGGTCTACACCGCCTTCAGCCGCGCCGCACGGCATCTCTCGGTGGTCCAGGGCGCCGAGCAGGCGCTGGCCGCGGCGGTCGCCGACCCCGCGGCCAAGCCCCGTACGACGCGCCTGGTCCCGGTCCTCAAGGAGCTGGCCGCGGACGAGTAGGGCGTGCTGCCGGCCGCCGTCCCGCGGGGCCCGCCGCGGGCCGGCAGCCGGCGGCCCCCGGTGGGAGCCGCCGCGGCGCCGGGGCCCGGCGGCGGGTGCAGCGTCCCGTCGCGGAGCCCCGGCGCCGCGGGGTCCTCCTCGTCGCGCAGCCGGGCCTAGTCCGCGTCCAGGGCGCCCACCTCGTCGTCGAAGACCGCGCTCATGTCGAACCGGCAGAGCACGAGTTGCGGGTCGACCTCGTCGAAGGGGGCGTCGAGCCACTCCCCCGGCTCGGCCGGCTCCACCGCGGCCACCCAGAGCGTGGAGTCGCCCTCCTCCAGGCCGAACTCCTTGTGGCGCTGGGCCACTTCGTCGGGCTCGTACTCGCCGAAGACCACGCCGAGCGCCGCGCTGACCGAGGCGTCCGCGGCGGACTCGCCGTCGCCGGCCCGCCGGGCCTGGGCGAACAGCCGGTCCGGCTCGGCGACGACGTAGTCGCGGCGGATCAGCACGCTGAACGCCTCGGGGTCCGCCGGACCGCCGTACTCCGGCATCGCCTCGCCCGAGGGCACCTCGAACGGGGTCACCTCGTCGTAGGTGTCGTACAGCAACTCGTCATAGCTCTCCGCGGCCGAAGCCAGCGCCTCGAACGCCTCGTACACGGCGGGGTCGTCGTCACCGATACGGTTCTCGATCGCCTCGAGGTGGCGGTCGAGGGCGGCCTTGACCGCCGCTACGGCGGCACGGACCTCCGCCACGCTGGGCTGCACGTCATCAGACATGAGGCAGACGCTATCCGCACCGGGGTGTTGCCCGCACAATAGATGCGATGCCGGAATACGAATTCAGAGAGATGTACGTGCCGCGGGAGGTCTCCCGCAAGGACGCGGCACGTCTGCTGACCGACGAAGCCGAGTACAGGCACTGGGAGCTGGACCGCGTCCGGCTGTATCCGGACGGCAGCCGGCGGGTGCGGCTGCGGCGCCGCATCATCCGCCAGGTGCGGGCCACCTGGTGATCCGCGCACGTTGACCGGACGGCCGCCGCGGGCCGTCCGGTCGGGCATCCGGCGGTGCGCCCGCAGGGGCCACCGCCGGTGCCGTCGGGCCGGTGCCCGTCAGTGGCGGGCGGAAGCGTGCCCGCGGCGGTAGAGCACCGCGCCGCCGAGCAGCAGCGCTCCCGCGAGCGCGGCGGACAGCCCGAGGCCGGCGGCGCCGGTGTCGGCCAGGGCCGTGGTGCGGGTCCCGGTCTCGGCGACGGTGTTCGTGCCCGGCGTGCTCGGCTGCGGGGTGTCCGGCGTGCTCGTGCTCGGCGGGGTGCTGGGCGAGCTCGGGGTGACGGGCGTGCCCGGGGTCCCCGGGGTGCCCTCGTGGTTGCCGCAGACGTTGCCCTGTGTCGGGTTCAGCAGCGCGGCCACGTCGACGGAGAGCCCGCAGGCGTTGACCGGGGCGTCCACCGGCAGCTGCACCAGGTTGCCGGAGCCGACGCCGGGCGAACCGGCGGTGTGCCCGGCCGCGGTCGAGCCGCTTCCGTGCCCACCCGAACCGTTGCCGCCCGACGAGGTGTTGGCGCAGCTGTTGCCGAACGCGGGGTTCAGCAGGCCGATCACGTCGACCGAGTTGCCGCAGACGTTCACCGGCACGTGCACCGGGACCTGCACGGAGTTGCCCGAGGCGACGCCGGGCGAACCCGCCGCCGTTCCCGCCGCTCCGGCGTCGGCGTGGGCCAGCCCGCCGGTGGCCACGAGGGCCCCTCCGGTGGCGACCACGGTGAGCAGGCCCTTCCTTGCGACCTGTCGCATGTCCTCATCCTGCTTTCGAATCAACCGGAGCATCCGCCACATCTGTGCCAGTCCCCCGGAAAAGGCGAGCGGCCCCGGGGCGCCGAAGAGCGCCCGGGGGCCGTCCCGACCCGGCCGATCCGCGGCCGGCGGGGGAACTACTGGGCCACGCAGGTGTTGCCGAACCCGGGGTTCAGCAGGCCGATCACGTCGACAGTGTCGCCGCACAGGTTCACCGGCACGTTGACCGGGACCTCGATCAGGTTGCCGGAGAGCACGCCCGGGGACTGGACGGCGGCACCCTGCGCGCCGGAGTCGGCGACGGCCAGCCCCGCACCGGCGAGCACGAGACCACCCGTGGCAGCCGCGACAGCGGCGACCTTCTTGATCATTTCTTCCTCCTCATGGGACACATGTGATCCCAGCCGCGGACCACACCTGTCGTAACGACAGGGAGGGAAGTGGGCTACGAACGCCCGCGATCATTCACTCGTACCGGCGAAACCCCCGACGCCAGGGGCACACACGGCCGAATACCGGTCCCAGCCGGACGCCGTCCCCGGCCGGGAGCGGCATCCGGCCGGGGCGGCCGAAGCGGCGGTGGCCGAGGTCAGCACTCGTCCAGGAAGCGGTCCAGCACCCGCACCCCGAACTTCAGCCCGTCGACCGGCACGCGCTCGTCCACACCGTGGAACATGCCGGCGAAGTCCAGCTCCGGCGGCAGCTGAAGGGGCGCGAAGCCGAAGCAGCGGATGCCGAGGTCGTCGAAGGACTTGGCGTCGGTGCCGCCGGAGAGCATGTACGGCACGGCGCGCGCGATGGGGTCCTCGGCCTTGAGCGCCGACTGCATCGCGTCGACCAGCGCGCCGTCGAAGTCGGTCTCCAGCGCCTTGTCGGAGTGCAGCGTCTCCCGCTTGACCCGCGGGCCGAGGACCCGGTCGAGGTCGGCGAGGAACTCCTCCTCGTGGCCCGGCAGGAAGCGGCCGTCGACGTGCGCGGTGGCCTGCCCGGGGATGACGTTCACCTTGTAGCCGGCGCCGAGCATGGTGGGGGCCGCGGTGTTGCGCAGCGTGGTGCCGATCATGCGGGCGATGCCGCCGAGCCTGGCGAGGGTGGTCTCCATGTCCTCCGGGTCGAGTTCGACGCCGAACGCGTCGGACAGCTCGTCGAGGAAGCCGCGCACGGACTTGGTGACGCGCACCGGGAACTCGTGGCGGCCGAGCCGGCCGACCGCCTCGCACAGCTCGGTGATCGCGTTGTCCTTGTTCGTCATCGAGCCGTGGCCGGCCGTGCCGTCCACGGTGAGCCGCATCCAGTGCATGCCCTTCTCGGCGGTCTCGATCAGGTACAGCCGCAGGTTCTCGTTGACGGTGAAGGAGAAGCCGCCGACCTCGCCGATCGCCTCGTTGACGCCCTCGAACAGGCCGGGGCGGCGGTCCACCAGGTGGCGCGCGCCGTAGGTGCCGCCGGCCTCCTCGTCGGCGAGGAAGGCGAGCACGACGTCCCTCGGGGGCTTGCGGCCGCTGCGCAGCCGGTCGCGGACGACGGCCAGCGTCATGGCGTCCATGTCCTTCATGTCGACCGCGCCGCGTCCCCACACGCAGCCGTCGGCGACCTCGCCGGAGAAGGGGTGCCGGGTCCAGTCGTCGGCGTTGGCCGGCACCACGTCGAGGTGCCCGTGGATGAGCAGCGCCGGACGGGACCGGTCCTCGCCCTCGATCCTGGCGACGGTGGAGGCCCGGCCCTGGTGCGACTCGAAGATCTCCGGCCGCAGCCCGACCTCGGCGAGCTTCTCGGCGACGTACTCGGCGGCCGCCCGCTCCCCGGGACCGGAGTGGTCGCCGTAGTTGCTGGTGTCGATCCGGATCAGCTCGCTGCACAGATCGACGACCTCGTCCTCGCCCGTGACCGCCGCGCTCCTCGACTCGCTCACCCTGACTCCTCCTCCGTGCCGCTGGCTGATCTCCCCATCCTCCCCCGCCGCCCGCCCGGGCCCAAGGCCCGCCCACGACTGACCGTGATCGACGGGCCCGGATCTTTGCTATGGTTTACCTCGTCGCCACGACCCCGCAGCCGTGGTGACACACCCGGTCCGGGTGGCGGAATGGCAGACGCGCTAGCTTGAGGTGCTAGTGCCCTTTATCGGGCGTGGGGGTTCAAGTCCCCCCTCGGACACACATCTTTTTTCTCCAGCACTCCCCATGTGCGGCACACCCCACACGATCCGTGGAAGTGCCCGCCTGCGCAGCTGAGTTCGGGTTTCATCCGACGTTCACAGACCGCGGACCCCCGCACCGTCGAGCAGCACGCGCCGTGCGCGCGTCCTCGCCGGGTGTCACCAGGCGTAGACGCGCCGCATGATCTCGCCGGACAGGTCCCCACCGTCCGGGGAGTACATCACCATCACCGGCAGCCCGTCCGGGTCGCGGCCCTCGACCACCGTGCGGCCGTCGACGGTGTTCGTCTCCACCAGGGCGTCGCGCTCGTCGAGGTAGCGCTCGCAGCGGCGCAGGTCCGCCGAGCCGGCCGCCGCCCAGCAGGAGTACTGGACACCGACCGCGCCGAGCGCGTGCTCCCCGCGGGGGCCGATCGAGCGCAGCACCATCGCCCCGCCGGGTCCGGAGAGCACCAGCGCGGTGCTCTCCCGGGTGACGACCGACAGGCGCAGCAGGCCGCAGTAGAACGCCGCGGACTCCTCCAGGTCGCGGACGAACACCACGACCACGACGAGCCGCGGGCCGGCCGCCGGGGCACCCGTGGCACCCGCCCCGTCCGGGGAGGCGGTCGTCTGCGGCGACCCCTGCGCGGCCGGTGGCTCAGCCTCGGGCGGCATGGCTCTCCTCGCGTCGTCTGCCGGCTCCCCCGCCTCGTCCTCACCGTAGCGGGAACGAGGGGCGGATGCTCCCCGGAATCAGCGGTCCGGCGGTCAGGCGGGGACGAACAGCGCGGCCTTCTCCCCCGGCACCAGACCGGCCAGCCGCACCCGGGTGCCGGTGGGCAGCGCCTCGATCGCCTGGGCCTCCACGGTCGCGGGCACGGTGAAGCCCTCGTCGAGGGCCACGAAGCAGGTCTGCCGGATCCGGTGCACCAGCTCCTGGGTGTGCACCACCCCGGTCGTCCAGCCGATGGCCCCGCTCCCCTGACTGCGCTCCTCGTCCAGGTCGGACGAGCCGCACACGCGGCACAGCGTCCTGGTGTGCTCGGTCGCCGACCGGCACCACGCACAGCGGCGGAACCGCAGGGCGTCCTGACCCGCCTCGGCGGTCTTCTCCTCGGGCTGAAGCGTCTGAAGCACGATGTCTCTCCCGTCATGCGTCCGCACACACCTGACGTCCGAGAAGATAAGGCACTCAGTGTCGGAGGACAAGGCACTGAGTGCCCCTACATTTCCCGTGACACCGCGTCGCCCGTCCGCCGCATCCGCGTGGCGAACGACACATCAACCGGCAACGAATGACACTGAGTACCGTCGGGTAGGGTACTCAGTACCATCGCGGACACCCGGTGCTTCGCTGAGCACCGCGCGGATCGGACCGCAGCTCGGACAAGGAGTGCTGGCGTGAGCTTGAGGATCGTTGTGGCTGTGAAGTATGTGCCGGATGCGACGGGTGATCGGCACTTCGCTGAGGATC
>WRCZ01000373.1 GCA_009783685.1 Actinomycetes bacterium | reverse complement strand
GGGGCCTGTCCGGTCCGGGGGCCTGTCCGGTCCGGGGGCCTGTCCGGTCCGGGGGCCTGTCCGGTCCGGGGCCTGGCCGGTCCGGGGCCTGGCCGGTCCGGGGGCGCGCCCACCAACCTTTCACCAACCTCGGGCGGCCACAGTGAGCCGCGTCCTGCTCACTCCCGCGTCACAGGAGCGCCGCCATGGTCTATGCGCAGCCAGGCACCGAAGGCAGCATCGTCAGCTACTCCGCCCGTTACGACAACTTCATCGGCGGCGAGTGGGTGGCGCCCGCCGAGGGCCGCTACTTCGAGAACCCCTCGCCGGTGACGGGCCGGACCTTCTGCGAGGTCGCCCGGTCGACGGCGCCGGACGTCGAACTGGCGCTGGACGCCGCGCACGCCGCGGCCGGCGCCTGGGGCCGGACCTCCCCCACCGAGCGGGCGGTCATCCTCAACAAGATCGCGGACCGGCTCGAGGACAACCTGGAGAAGCTCGCGGTCGCCGAGACCTGGGAGAACGGGAAGCCGGTGCGCGAGACGCTGGCCGCCGACCTGCCGCTGGCCGTCGACCACTTCCGCTACTTCGCCGGTGCGATCCGCGCCCAGGAGGGCAGCATCGCGGAGATCGACGCGGACACGGTGGCGTACCACTTCCACGAGCCGCTGGGCGTGGTCGGGCAGATCATCCCCTGGAACTTCCCGATCCTGATGGCCACCTGGAAGCTGGCGCCGGCGCTGGCCGCGGGCAACTGCGTGGTGATCAAGCCGGCCGAGCAGACCCCGGCGAGCCTCCTGCTGGTGATGGAGCTGATCGCGGACCTGCTGCCGCCGGGCGTGGTCAACGTCGTCAACGGCTTCGGCGTCGAGGCGGGCAAGCCGCTGGCGTCCAGCCCGCGGGTGGCGAAGGTGGCGTTCACCGGCGAGACCACCACCGGTCGGCTGATCATGCAGTACGCCAGCGAGAACATCATCCCGGTGACGCTGGAACTCGGCGGCAAGAGCCCCAACATCTTCCTGCCCGACGTGATGGCCGCCGACGACGACTACCTGGACAAGGCGGTCGAGGGCTTCGTGATGTTCGCCCTGAACCAGGGCGAGGTGTGCACCTGCCCGTCGCGGGCGCTGATCCACTCCGGGATCTATGACGCGTTCATGGAGCGCTGCGTCGCCCGCACGAAGGCGATCACCGGCGGCGACCCGCTGGACCCGGCCACCATGCTCGGCGCCCAGGCCAGCAACGACCAGTACGAGAAGATCCTGTCGTACATCGACATCGGCAAGCAGGAGGGCGCCGAGGTGCTCACCGGCGGCGCCGCCCGCAGCGTGGCCGGCCTGGAGGACGGCTACTACATCGAGCCGACGATCTTCCGCGGCACCAACGACATGCGGATCTTCCAGGAGGAGATCTTCGGCCCGGTCGTCTCGGTCACCACCTTCGACTCCGTCGACGAGGCACTGAAGATCGCCAACGACACGCTCTACGGCCTGGGCGCCGGCGTGTGGACCCGGGACGGCAGCACCGCCTACCGCCTCGGCCGCGAGATCAAGGCGGGCCGGGTGTGGACCAACTGCTACCACGCCTACCCGGCGCACGCCGCGTTCGGCGGCTACAAGAACTCCGGCATCGGCCGGGAGAACCACAAGATGATGCTGGAGCACTACCAGCAGACGAAGAACCTGCTCGTCAGCTACTCCCCCAAGAAGCTCGGGTTCTTCTGATGGGCGTTCCCGGCGGCCCGGCGGTGCCACCGGCCCGCGTCGGCCTCTCTCCTGCGGCGGAGGCCCTCGTGGCCCGGCTCACCGCGCAGCACGGCCCGCTGATGTTCCATCAGTCGGGCGGCTGCTGCGACGGCAGTTCCCCGATGTGCTACCCGCGCGGCGAGTTCCGGGTCGGCGCCGCGGACGTGCTGCTCGGCCGGGTCGCCGGGGACATCCCGTTCTGGATGAGCGCGAGCCAGTACACGTACTGGCGCCACACGCACCTGACGGTGGACGTGGTGCCGGGCCGCGGCAGCGGGTTCTCGCTCGAGGCCCCCGAGGGGGTGCGGTTCCTCATCCGCTCCCGGCTGCTGACCGAGGGGGAGCTGGCACTGATCGACGCCGGACCACCACCGCCGACCGGCGAAAACCTCTCGGAGGCCGGCTGACCGGCGCGATAGCGTGCGGGGAATGAGCCGATCTTCCGAGACCTCCGCGGGCGCGCCGGCCGGTGCCGCGCCCGGCCCCGTCACCGCCGACGACGTCGACCTCGCCGTCCAGGCGTGCCTCGCCCTGCTGCGGCAGGCCCCCTCGGACGGCGGGGCCGCCGCCTGGGACGCCAAGGCCGGTTCGCTGGAGTGGAGTTGCTGGGAGACCGCCGAGCACCTGGCCGACGACCTCTTCGCGTACGCCGTCCAGTTCGGCCCGCGCACGCCGCCGCTGACCCGCGAGGTGCCGTTCGTCTGGCGGCGCACCGCGCCCGGCGGCCCGGCGAACGTCGTCTTCGCGGAGCGGGACGCCGGCGCCGAGGGGCTGCTCCAGGTGCTGGACGCCTGCGGCGCGCTGCTCACCGCGATGGTGCGGACCGCCTCGCCCGAGGTGCGCGCGCACCACGGCTTCGGTGTCTCGGACCCCGAGGGGTTCGCGGCGATGGGCGTGGTGGAGACCCTGGTGCACGCGCACGACCTCGCTCTCGGCCTCGGCCTGTCCTGGGAGCCGCCGGCCGGGCCGTGCGCCCGCGCGCTGGCCCGGTTGTTCCCGGACGCGCCCGGCGGCCAGGCGCCCTGGCCGACGCTGCTGTGGGCGACGGGACGCGGTGAACTGCCCGGCAGGCCCCGGCTCGCCAGCTGGCGCTGGTACGGGGAGCCTCGCTGACAAATCGGACATAAGGTGCTGGTGTTGCTCCCCCCGAGCCGACCCCACCGAGGAGGCATCCTCCCATGTCCGAACTCATCGTGATCGGTTACGACGACCCCAAGGTCGCCGACGACGCGTACGCCACGGTGCAGAACCTGCAGAAGGACTACGTGGTCAACCTCAACGGGCTGGCCATCGTGTCCGTCGACGCCGAGGGCAAGACCCACGTGGACACCCCGAGCAAGATCGTCGGCGTGTCGGCGGCGTCCGGCGCGCTGTGGGGAACGGTCTTCGGCCTGCTGTTCCTGGTGCCGGGCCTCGGCCTGGTCGCCGGCGCCGCGATGGGCGGGCTGCTCGGCAAGCTGGGCAAGTCCGGCATCGACGAGCAGTTCCGCAACCAGGTCCAGGCGTTGCTGAAGCCCGGCTCCACGGCCGTGGTGATCATGGCCTCGAAGATCACCGAGGACAAGTTCGCCGCGGCGATGCAGCCCTACGGCGGCACCCTGCTGAAGACCTCGCTCAACGACGAGGACGAGAAGGAGCTGGCCGAGCACCTGGCCGGCGCGCAGAGCTGACACCGCCCCCGCGGCGGCCGCCGGTCATCCCGGCAGCGCTCCGGCGCTGCCGGGATCGAGCAGCCCTGCCATCAGGTCGCCGTCGGCGGCGACCCGTCCGGGCACGTCGTCGATGGTGAACCCGAGCTGCTCCGGGCGGCGGGCGGCGGCCACCTCGCGCCAGGACACCGGCGTGGAGACGGTCGGCGTCTCCCGGGCGCGGACGGTGTAGGGGGCGGCCGTCGTCTTGCGGGCGGCGTTCTGCGACCAGTCGATGAAGACCCGGCCGGCACGGTCGGCGCGGGTCATCCGGGAGATGACGGTGTCGGGGTGACGGACCTCCAGCTCCCGGGCGATCGCCCGCGCGTAGTCGCTGGCGGACCGCGGGCTCGCGCCGCGCAGGGCGGCGAGCAGGTGCAGGCCCTTGGAGCCGCTGGTCTTGGCGAAGCTGGTGATGCCGTCTTCGGCGAGCCGGTCGCGCAGCAGCAGCGCGACCTTGCAGCAGTCCACGACCGTACGGCCGGGACCCGGGTCGAGGTCGAGCACCAGCCGGTCGGCACTGCCCGGTTCGTCCGCGAGCCACTGGTGCGTGTGGATCTCCACGCAGCTCAGATTGCCCGCCCAGATCAGCGTGGCCAGGTCGTTGACCTGCACCTGCTCCATGGTCTCGCCGCTGTTGCGGACGGTCTCCACCACCGTCACCCAGTCGGGCGTACCGGCCGGCGGGCGTTTCTGGAAGAAGCGCTGGCCCTCCACGCCGTCGGGGGTGCGCACGAAGCTGACCTGGCGCCCGCGCAGGTGGGGCAGCATCACCTCGCCGACCGTCGCGTAGTAGTGCAGCAGTTCGGCCTTCGTCGTGCCGGTCTGCGGCCACAGCACGCGGTCGAGGTGGCTGATCTTGAACCGGTGGCCCCCGACCTCGGTGATCGGCATACCATAAAGATTCCCATAGCCTGACAAAAAGGACATGCGATGCGCAGCGTCTGGTCGGGGAACCTGGCGTTCGGCCTGGTCTCCATCCCGGTGAAGCTCGGGTCCGCGGTCTCCAGCCACAAGATCAGCTTCCGTCAGGTCCACGAGGCCGACCAGGGGCGCGTCCGCTACCAGAAGACCTGCGAGCTGGACGACCAGGTGCTGGCCACCGAGGACATCGGCCGCGCCTTCGAGACGCCGGACGACGAGCTGGTGGAGGTGACCGACGCCGACCTGAAGGCCCTGCCGCTGCCCACCGCGAAGACCATCGAGGTCAGCGGCTTCCTGGACCTGTCGGCGATCGACGCCGTCCAGCTGGACACCCCGTACTTCCTGGCCCCCGCCTCGCCCGCGGCGGACAAGCCGTACGTGCTGATGCGCGAGGCGCTGACCCGCTCGGGCAAGGCCGCGGTGGGCAAGTTCGCGATGCGCAACTCCGAGCACCTGGCGCTGATCCGGCCGCGCGACGACGTGCTGGTCCTGCAGACGCTGCACTGGCCCGACGAGCTGAACTCCCCCACCGAGGCGGCCCCCAGGGGCAAGGTGAGCGTGAGCGACAACGAGCTGCGGCTGGCGGACACCCTGATCGACGCCCTGGGCGAGGCCGACCTGGCGGGCTACCAGGACGAGTACGCGCAGGCCGTGGAGGCGCTGGTGGCGGCGAAGCTGGAGGGCACGGAGCTGCCCGCGCCCGCCGGCGAGCCCGGCGCCAAGGTGGTCGACCTGATGGCGGCGCTGCAGGCATCGGTGGACCGGGCCAAGGGCGGCGGCGCGGACAGCGGATCGGCCGGCGGGGGCGGCGCCACCGTCCACGAGCTGTCGCAGTCCCGCAAGAAGGGTGCGGCGAAGAAGAGCACGGGCGGGTCGGGGGCGGGCAGGTCGGGCGCGGCCGGGAAGTCCGCGGAGGGAGGCGCCGCGAAGTCCGCGGGGAAGAAGCCGGCGAAGAAGGCGGCCGCGAAGAAGACCGCGGCCGGGTCCGGTACGCGGGCGTCCGCGGCCAAGAAGGCCGCCGCGAAGCCGGCCGCCAAGAAGACCGGCCGCCGCAGGACCGGCTGACCGCCGGTGTCCGCGGCCGATCGCCGCCCGTGCGGCGGCGCCCGTGGGAATGCGGGGAGCCTCCCGCGGGTTCGCTCCGTTGGTGCCCCGCACCGACCCGCACGGAACGCACGAACGGAAGACACAGGCGACCATGCCGACCAGCGCCCCCGCCGACGACCGGCCCCTTGCCCCGCACGTCCTCGACAACCCCGTGTGGGCCGCGCTGTCAGGGCCGCAGCGGCACCTCGCCGAAGTGACCGGCGGGGGTGCCCGGTTCCTGGCGGACGTGGCCCCGTTCGTCGCGGTCGCGGACCCCGCCGACCCGCATGCCTGGGCAGATCTGGCCGCGCTGGTCCGGCCGGGCAACATCTTCCCGCTGACCGGCGGCGGCCCGCTGCCCGACGGCTGGGCGGACCGGCCCGGGCTGGAGGGCGTGCAGATGGTGGCCACGCCCGCGCTGCGCGGCGAGGCCGACCCGCGGGCGGAGCCGCTCGGCCCCGCGGACGTCCCCGAGATGCTGGACCTGGTGGCCCGTACCCGGCCGGGCCCGTTCCTGCCGCGCACCATCGAGCTGGGCGCCTACTACGGCGTGCGGGACCGGGGGCGCCTGGTGGCGATGGCCGGCGAACGGCTGCGGCCGCCCGGCTGGACCGAGATCAGCGCGGTGTGCACCGACGAGCGGCACCGCGGGCAGGGCCTGGCGGCCCGGCTCGTACGGCACGTCGCCGCCGGAGTCAGGGCCCGCGGCGAGATCCCGTTCCTGCACGCGGCCTCGTCGAACACCGGCGCGGTCCGGCTCTACGAGTCGCTGGGCTTCACCCGGCGCAAGGCCACCTTCTTCCACAGCCTTCGGGTCCCCGCCGCCGCCCCGGACGCCCTGGGATGACCCGCGGGGCCGGGCCTGTCGCGGCCGGCCCGGCCGGCAGGCGCAGCAGCACCCGCCCTCCGCGACGCCCGCTCCACGACGCAAGGACAGCAGCCATGCCCCGTGCTTATGTGTTCCACCGGTTCGGCGGGCCCGAGGCCGAGTCGTTCGCCGATCTGCCGCGTCCCGTGCCCGGCCCGGGCCAGTTGCTGGTCGCCGTGCGCGCCGCGGGCGTCAATCCGGCCGACTGGAAGCGGCGCGAGGGGCTGCGCCCGCCCACCGAGCCCGAGCCGGCCTTCCCCGCG
>WRCZ01000372.1 GCA_009783685.1 Actinomycetes bacterium | reverse complement strand
GAGGCGTCAGGCCCGGGACGTCAGGGCCGGGGTGAGCACCGAGGGTCGAGCCAGGGCGCCAGGCCCGGAGCGTCAGGGCTGGCCCGCCAAGGCCGGGATGTCACCACCGGCGCATCACGACTGGCGCGTCACGACCGGCGCGTCAGGGCTGGGGCGTGATGGTGATGGTCACGCTGAGGGACAGGGGTGTGGCGGTTGTCGGGTGGGCGGTGAGGGTCTGGCAGTAGGCGTGGACACGGGTGGGGCCGCCGGCCTCCTTGGTGAGGCGGGCCAGGTCGGCGGGGTCGAGCGGGTGGCCGCCGGGCGCGTTCGCCTCCTGCTTGAGGTAGGCCACGCACAGGCCCTTCAGGCTGCGCGGCCGGGCGCTGGGCGTGGGCGACGTCGGCTTCGGCGGGTGCGTCACGGTCGGCGTACGGCCGGGCGTGGTCGGCGGTGCGGCCGGCGTGGTCGTGGGCGCGGGCAGCACCGGCGCCGGGGAGGTGGCCGAGGGGGACGGCGGGGGCGTCGTCGGCCGCGGGGTGTCCGGGTGCGAGTGGTGGAAGGGCCGCGGCAGGTCCCCGCCCTGCGCGGCGATCGCCACGCCGCCGAGCGCCAGGGCGGCCGCCGCACCGCCGACCAGCGCCTTGACGGTGAACGAACGCGGTCGGCTCCTGCGCCGTGCCCCGGACCGGCCGGCTCCGGCCTGCCCGGCCCGCACTGCCGACCCGGCCCGTCCGGCCTTGGCGGCGTGCGCCTCGCGGAACGCGGCCAGCGCCGCCGCCTCGTCCTCGGGCCGCCCCTCCAGCGGGCGCGCGGCCGCGGCGAGCAGCCGTGCGACGTCGCTCTCGGCGTCCCGCCCGTCCAGGAGGCGTTCCGCCGCCGCGGGGTCGGGCCACCCCTCGCCGCGCCGCCTGCGCTCCCTCATCCTTCTCCCCTCCCCACCGCGAGCTGCTCCGACAGCCGCTTCAGGCCGCGGTAGGCGGCCGTCCGCACCGCCCCGGGCCGCTTGCCCAGCACCTTCGCCGCCATCGGGGCGTTGAGCCCCAGGACCACGCGCAGCAGCACCGCCTCCGCCTGGTCCTGCGGCAGTTCGGCGATGAGCCCCAGCGCCGTCTGCGTGGACAGGTTGTCCAGCGCCTCCCCCGCCGAGTCCTGCAGCGTCACCGGCTCGCTGGTGCGCTCGTCGAACGCGGCCGTCCGCGGGCGGGACTTGATCCGCCGCAGGTGGTCCATCGCCCGGTGCCGCGCGATGGCCGCCGCCCAGCCGCGGAAGCCCTGGCCGTCGCCGCGGAACCCGTCCAGGTCCCGGACCACGTCGTGCCACGTCTCGGACGCCACGTCGTCGGCGTCGTCGCCGACCAGGCCGCGCAGGTAGCCCAGCAGCATCGGATGGACCTCGCGGTAGACGGTGCCGAACGCGGCCTCGTCACCGTCCCGGGCCCGCGCGACCGCGTCGCCCAGTTCCCCGTCGTCCATCCTCGCGCGCCGGCGCACCTCCGCCTTGCCCACTGCACCTCTTCGCGCTCACCGTCACGTGCGACCTTGCCCCGTCCGGGCCCGTGGACCGGCGGGCCTCACGACCGCGCCCAGTCCGTCACCTCCAGGCAGTACCGCTGCAGGCTGTCCTGCGGTCCGTTCTCGTACCGCAGAACGGCTCTGCCGAGCGGGTCCCACATCCGCCCGTCGGGCGTCCGCAGGCCGAACGGCTGCCCGAATCTATCGCGCTCGTCCTCACCGATGACCACCCAGGTCGCGCCCGCGGTCCTGACCAGCACCTGTCCCGCGTACGCGCCGAACCCGCGCAGCGCGGGCAGCACCGCCTCCAGGGGCGGCTGCTCGCGGCGGATGCCCCCGATGAGCCGGTCGACCGAGGCCAGGCTGGCCGGCGTGTAGTCGAGCCGGATCCCGGAGCCCTCCCGTACGACGGCGACGATGTCCGCCGCCAGCCGCGGCGCGCTGGTGGCCGGCGGCAAGGTGGTCACCGCGTGTTCCATCAAGTCCCTCCGCCCGCTCGTCCGTCCACTGGATCCGTGCGTCGTGCCGCCGCCCGAAACCGCACGGCACACAACTGGGGCGCAGCACGGCGGCAAAACGTCACACCACCCACCCGGCGGGCCGTCCGGGGAGTGACGCCCGGTAACCCGGAAGGGTCCCGGAAGGGTCCCGGAAACGCGGAACGGGCCGCCGGCCGAGATCGGCCGGCGGCCCGCTGCGGGGCGGGGTGCCTCAGTTGTTGCCCTGGCCGTTGCCGGACAGGACCGGGATGTTGCTGAGGATGTGCGACAGCGGCTCGTCGCCCTTGATCTGGCTGCTGTTCTCGGTGCACTGCTGGTTCTGCGGGGAGGACAGGACGTTGATGTCCTGGGCGGTGATCGGGACGATGCCGACCAGCGAGCCGACGTTCGCCTTCAGCGGCAGGCCGACGCAGGGCTTGTTCAGGGTGCCCTGGACCAGACCGATCTGGGGGCTCTGGGTGCCGCCGGTCGCGGTGTTGCCGTAGGCCTGCTCGGCGCCGTTGCCGTTCACCGTGGTGGTGCCCTCGTCGTTGCCGATGGCCATCGCCGGGGAGGCGGTGGCACCGACGGCGGCGACCGAAGCGGCGAGAGCAGCACCGGCGAGCATCTTCTTGATCATTGTTGTCCCTTATTTGGTGCTTGGATGCACGGTTCTGAAAGGTCTGGTGGAGCGATCTGATCAACCGCCCACGCGCGGTTTGGTTCCGGCGTTTCACTCCGACGGGCGAGAGCCGGACCTGCGATGACGTCCGATCGCCGCAGGCCGCCGGGGCCGGGTGGCGGTGTCAGCCGCCAAGGCCGCCGAGCGGCAGCCCGCCCAGCGGCAGCCCGCCCAGGGGGAGCCCGCCGAGCAGCGAGGAGGCGGGCAGGGCTCCGCTGAGCCCGGGCACGGAGGCGCCGTGGGCGGTGTCCGTGACCTGCCCCAGGAGGCCGCCGGCCGAGGCCGGGTCCTTGAGGTCGCCCGTGGTCCGGTCCGCCGTCTGCAGCGTCTGGCCGAGGGGCGTGCCCTCGACCACCTTCTGCACCGGCTGGGCGGCCAGGAGCTCGTCGACGCCGCCGTTGATGCTCGTCGGCATCT
This sequence comes from Actinomycetes bacterium, assembly GCA_009783685.1. Classification (GTDB taxonomy): domain Bacteria; phylum Actinomycetota; class Actinomycetes; order Streptomycetales; family Streptomycetaceae; genus Actinacidiphila. Next base: position 3,494 of record WRCZ01000372.1, on the reverse strand, counting down.
CGGGCGTGGCCGCCGCGCCGCTGTCCGCGAAGGCGGGAGCCCCCACGCCGACCGCGATCACGGAGCCGGCCACGGCCGCTGCAATCTTCGAGTACTTCACTTGCCGCCCTTTCGGTAGCTGACGCCGTATTTCGTCGTCTGTCGTTCTCCGTGGACAACGACGACGGATTGCTGCAGAAACGTCGAGTAACCGGCGAACCGGACAATCACCCGAACGGTGTTCATCGGCGCGCAATTGCTCGTATCTAATGCCGGGTGTGCGCCGGTCTAATGCCGGGCGTGCGCCGGGCGGTCCTGGCGGCGGCCGGCGAGGGCCTGCGCCGGGCGCACGCCGCGCCGGTAGAGCACCGCGCCGCCCAGCAGCAGGGCGGCGCCGGCCGCTCCGGCCAGCCCGAGCTGCTCGCCGCCGGACCCGGTCTCGGCCATCCGCGGCACGTCGGCCTGCGGCTTCGGCGTGGCGGGCGGGGCGGTGACCGGCGCCGGGGGAGGCGTCGTGGTGGGCGTCGGGGTGGGCGTCGGGGTGGGCGTGGCCGGCGCGTTGGCGCAGGAGTTGCCCAGCGCCGGGTTGAGGGCGGCCACGGCGTTCACGCTGTCGCCGCAGACGTTCACCGGCACGTCCACCGGCGCCGAGATGCTGTTCCCGGACAGGAGGCCGGGCGAGCCGGCGGCGGTGCCACTGGCGTCGGAGTCCGCGCTGGCCAGGCCGCCCGTGGCCGCCAGGACGCTGCCCGCGGCGGCGACGGTGAGCAGGCCGCGGCTCAGGATGTGTCGCATCGGTCGATCTCTCTCCGCTGTGAGGGGTGGTGCCGGTGGATGCCGACACGCACCGCCCCGGGGCGCGGGTACGCGCTCCGGGGCGGTACCTGTGCGGGCCGCGGGGCCCGGCAGGTCGATGTCGTCAGTTGCCGCTCACGTCGGCGCAGGTGCTGCCGAACGCCGGGTTGAGCAGCCCGATGACGTCCACGGTGTCGCCGCAGAGGTTGACCGGGACGTCCACGGGGACCTCGACGGCGTTGCCGGACAGCACGCCGGGCGAGTGCGCCGCGCCACCGATCGCGCCGGAATCGGCGAAAGCGGGGGCAGCGGCACCGCCGAGGGCGATCATCGTGCCCGCAGCGAGGGCCGCGACCTTCGTGTACTTCACTGTGACTCCTTTTCCGAGAGCGGTGCGATGGTCCGTCACGGATTTCGTGACGGCCGGTCCCGGAATTCCGGGACCGGCTGCACCGCTACCGACGGGGCTAACGAGGACCGGCGACACGAGGCAACTCCCCGGCCGGTCTGCCGATCACTATCCACTCGAATGGAGGGTGTACGGGATCGGAAATACGAGGAGGGGGAATTGCGGTGCCGGAGGAATTCCCGCCCGAGCTCGACGGACGGGGAACGCCGGGCGGCCCCGGCCGGCCGACGGGGGTCGGCGGCCGGGGCCGCGCGGGGCCGGGGCGGTGGCCGGCGGGGCCGGCGCCGGGCCCTCAGCCGTTGTGCGTGCCGTTGCCGGACAGCACCGGGATGTCGTCCAGGAGGTGCGAGAGCGGCTCGTCGCCCTTGGACTGCGTCGAGTTCTCGGTGCACTGCTGGTTCTGCGGCGAGGACAGCACGTTGAGGTCCTGCACGGTGACCGGGACGATGCCCACCAGCGAGCCCACGTTGGCCTTGGCCGGCAGCGCGATGCAGGGCTTGTTCAGCGAGCCCTGGATGAGCGCGAAGGACGGGCTCATGTAGCCGCTGGTGTACGTGTTGCCGTACGCCTGCGTGGAACCGTTGCCGTTGGCGGTGGTGGTTCCCTGGTCGTCGCCGATGGCCATCGCCTGCGGGGCGACCGTCGCGGCGACGCCCGCGAAGGAGGCGGCGACAGCGGCCGTCGCGAGGATCTTCTTGATCACGGTTGGTCCTTCTGAGAGAGGGTGCCCCGGTACCAGGGCCGATCTGACCAACACCGCGGGCCGCGGTTGGTAATGATCCTTCACCCGATTGGATAAAACGGGCATGGCGGGCGGGTTTCACCCTCGCACAAGGGTGTCGGAACGGGTCCGGCCTTGACTATTCGTCCACCCCGATCATGCGATCTTCATACGACATCAAGAGCAGTGAAGTGCCGCGCGTCGTACCCGATTTCCTCGAGGAACGTGCATTCCTGTTCTGGGGGGATTACCTGACAGGCACGGTAATCGTTGACTGCTTCGCGACCCCGCCGCTCGCCGGAGGGTGAACGGGCCGCGGACGAACTGGACTTGGGCTTCTCCGGAGCCTCCCGGAGGAGCCCCGGAGAGAGGGAACGGCGCCGCGATGCCGCAACACCCTTACGAACTCGCCGGGTTGGCGGTGCTCCACATGACGCAGCCGGTCGAGGGCGGCGTGGCGCGCGTCGTCACCGACCTGGCCGCCGCGCAGGTGCGGGCCGGCGCCCGCGTCGTCGTCGCCTGCCCGTCCGGCGGCCCGCTCGCGCGCGCGGTCACGGCCGTGGGCGCCGAGGCCGTCCGCTGGCCGGCCCGCCGCGCGCCCGGGCCCGGGCTGCCCGTCGAGGTCACCGCCGCGGCCCGCATCCTCGGCGACGTCGACCCCGACCTGCTGCACCTGCACAGCGCCAAGGCCGGGCTGGCCGGCCGGCTCGCCGCCCACGGCACCGTCCCCACCGTCTTCCAGCCGCACGCGTGGTCCTACGAGGCCGCCCGCGGACCGGTCGCCGCGGCCGCCGTGCGCTGGGAACGGCACGCCACCCGGTGGACCGAGCGCGTGGTGTGCGTCAGCGAGGCCGAACGCGCCTCGGGCCGGGCGCACGGCATCCGGGCCGCGTGGTCGGTGATCCCCAACGGCATCGACACCGGGCACTTCACCCCCGCCGCGGACCCGGCCGCGGTCCGCGCGTCCCTCCCCGCCCTGTCGGGCCTGGACCCCGACGCCCCGCTCGTGGTGTGCGTCGGCAGGCTCTGCCCGCAGAAGGGGCAGGACGTGCTGCTGCGCGCCTGGCCCGCGGTCGCCGCACGGCTCCCCGGGGCCCGCCTGGTCCTGGTCGGCGACGGACCCGACGCCCCGCGCCTGCTCGCCGGCGCCCCCGACGGCGTGCTGCTGGCCGGCCCGGTCGCCGACGCGCGCCCCTGGTACCAGGCCGCCGACGTCGTCGTGCAGCCCTCCCGTTGGGAGGGCATGGCCCTGGCCCCCCTCGAAGCGATGGCCTGCGGCCGGCCGGTCGTCCTCACCGACGTCGCGGGCGCCAGAGAGAGCCTGCCGTCCGGCGACGCCGCCCACAGCGTGGTGCCCGTCGACGACGAACCGGCCCTGGCCCGCGCCCTGCTGCGGCTCCTCACCGACCCCGCCCTGCGCCACGCCACCGCCCTGCGCGCCCTCGCCCACGTCCGCGACCGCCACGACGTCGACACCACGACCTCCGCCGTCGCCACCCTCTACGCCGACCTCCTCACCCTCCCCGCCCCCCAGCTGGGAGCCCCCCGATGACCCACCCCGACACACCCACCCCCACACCCCCCCCGCCG
>WRCZ01000371.1 GCA_009783685.1 Actinomycetes bacterium | reverse complement strand
CGGCCGGTGGCCGGTTGCTCGCGCAGTTCCCCGCGCCCCTGACGGGGCGCACCCCGCCGTACGGACAAGCGGGCCGCCGTCGTGGCTGAGCGCGCAGTTCCCCGCGCCCCTGACGGGGCGCACCCCGCACCGGGAGGTGGACGTAGCAGGGGAGGGTGGGGGGCGGCGCCCGAGGCGATGGGTCAGCCGACCATCTCGTCGGTGAGGTTCGCCTCCGTGCCAGGCATGCCCATGTCGGAAGCCCTCTTGTCGGCCATCGCCAGCAGGCGGCGGATCCGCCCGGCCACCGCGTCCTTGGTGAGCGGCGGCTCGGCGAGCGAGCCGAGCTCCTCCAGCGACGCCTGCTTGTGGTCCATCCGCAGCCGTCCCGCCGCGGCGAGGTGCTCCGGGACGTCCTCCCCGAGGATCTCCAGCGCCCGCTGCACCCGCGCCCCGGCGGCCACCGCGGCCCGCGCGGACCTGCGCAGGTTCGCGTCGTCGAAGTTCGCCAGCCGGTTGGCGGTGGCGCGCACCTCGCGCCGCATCCGCCGCTCCTCCCAGGCCAGCACCGAGTCGTGCGCGCCGAGCCGGGTCAGCAGCGCGCCGATCGCGTCGCCGTCGCGCACCACCACGCGGTCCACGTTGCGGACCTCGCGGGCCTTGGCCGGGATCTGCAGCCGGCGGGCCGCGCCGACCAGGGCCAGCGCCGCCTCGGGGCCGGGGCAGGTGACCTCCAGCGAGGAGGACCGGCCGGGCTCGGTGAGCGAGCCGTGCGCCAGGAAGGCGCCGCGCCAGGCGGCCTCGGCGTCGCAGGTGGCGCCGGACACGACCTGCGGCGGCAGGCCGCGGATGGGCCGCCCGCGGCCGTCGACCAGCCCGGTCTGCCGGGCCAGCTGGTCGCCGCCGGCGACCACCCGCACCACGTACCGGCTGCCGCGCCGCAGCCCGCCGGGCGCCATCACGACCAGGTCGGAGGCGTGCCCGAAGATCTCCAGGATGTCCTTGCGCAGCCGGCGCGCGGCGATGCCGGTGTCCAGCTCCGCCTCGATCACGATCCGCCCGCTGACCAGGTGGAGCCCGCCCGCGAAGCGCAGGATCGACGAGACCTCCGCCTTGCGGCAGCAGGTCCGGGTGACGGGGAGCCGGGAGATCTCGTCCTTCACCGCTGCCGTCATCGCCATGGGCCGATCCTTCCACGCATACGAAAAATCCTGTCATACGCGGCGGCCAACAACTCCGGGTCGTGCCGCGGCCCGTCAGGGGCGGCGACCGCTGCCAGTTCGACCGCCGCCCCCAACCGCTCGGCGGCCTCGGTGAGGCTCTCGCGGTCGGGTGCGGCCGCCTCGTCGGCGAGCACCACGTCGATGGTGAGTTTAGGGGCGTGTCGCCCCAAAACCTCCAAGTGACGCTGCGGAGAAAATCCTTCGGTCTCTCCCGGCTGCGGCGCCAGGTTGAGGGTGAGCACCCGGCGCGCCCTGGTCGTCATCAGGGCTTCTGCCAGTTCCGGCACCAGCAGGTGCGGGATGACCGAGGAGAACCAGGACCCGGGTCCCAGGACCACCCAGTCGGCGTCCATCACCGCCTGGACCGCCTCCGGGACCGCCGGCGGGTCGGCCGGCACCAGCTGGACCTCCTGGACCTCGCCGGGCGTCAACGCGACGGTGGCCTGCCCCCGTACGGTGGAGATCTCGTCCGGCCGGTCCGGGTCGTGGCCGCGGACGATCGCGTGCAGGTCGAGCGGCACCGCGGACATCGGCAGCACCCTGCCGTGCGCGCCGAGCAGCCGGCCGACCCATTCCAGGGCCGCCACCTCGTCGTTGAGCTGTTCCCACAGCGCGACGATCAGCAGGTTGCCGACCGCGTGGCCGTGCAGGTCGCCGCCGCTGACGAAGCGGTGCTGGATCACCTGGGCCCAGGTCCTGCCCCACTCGTCGTCCCCGCAGAGCGCCGCGAGGGCCTTCCTCAGGTCCCCGGGCGGCAGCACGCCCATCTCGCTGCGCAGCCGCCCGCTGGAGCCGCCGTCGTCGGCGACGGTGACCACGGCGGTCAGGTCGCCCGTGATGCGGCGCAGCGCCGCGAGGGAGGCGGACAGCCCGTGGCCGCCGCCGAGGGCGACCACCTTCGGCGGCACCCCGGCGCGGCGGCCGCCCGCCTGGCGGCTGGAACGACGCAGCCGCCGACCCGTCATGATCACTCGCGCCCCATGTCCCTGTGCACCGTCACCGTCTCCACTCCGTCCGCCGCCAGTCGCGCCGCGAGCCGTTCCGACATCGCCACGCTGCGGTGCTTGCCGCCGGTGCAGCCCACCGCGATCGTCACGTACCTCTTGCCCTCGCGGCGGTAGCCCGCCGCGATGATGTGCAGCAGCTCGGCGTACCGGTCCAGGAACTCCTTGGCGCCGGGCTGGTTGAACACGTACGTGGCCACCTCGTCGTTGAGCCCGGTGAAGGGGCGCAGCTCCGGAACCCAGTGCGGATTCGGCAGGAAGCGGCAGTCCACCACCAGGTCGGCGTCGACGGGCAGCCCGTACTTGAATCCGAACGACATGACGGTGGCCCGAAGTTCCGGCTCCTCCTCACCGGCGAACTGCGCGTCGAGCTTGGCGCGCAGTTCGTGCACGTTCAGGCTGGAGGTGTCGATCACCAGATCGGCGTCGCCGCGCAGCTCGCGCAGCAGGTCGCGCTCGGCGGCGATGCCGTCGACGATGCGGCCGGAACCCTGGAGCGGGTGCGGGCGGCGGACCGACTCGAAGCGGCGCACCAGCGCGTCGTCGGACGCCTCCAGGAAGATCACCCGGCGCTTGACGCTGCGGGTGGCCAGATCGGCCAGCGACTCGCGGAGGTTGTCGAAGAACTGGCGTCCGCGCACGTCCACCACGACCGCGATCCTGGCCACGTTGCCCTGGGAGCGGGCGCCGAGGTCGACCATGGTCGGGATGAGCGCGGGCGGCAGGTTGTCCACCACGAACCAGCCCAGGTCCTCCAGGCACTTGGCCGCGGTGCTGCGGCCCGCTCCGGACATCCCGGAGATGATCACCAGTTCGGGGATGCCCGCGAGGGGCTCCCCCGCTCCCGTGCCCGTCGCCGGGCCGCCGCCGGTCCTGGGCAGGGCCCCCTCGCGTGCGCGCTCGGCGGCCGTGCCGCCCGCGTCGCCCGCGTCGTTGGTGTCGCCCGGGGTGTTCGCGCTGTCCGTGCCGCCTGAAATGTCAGGGATATCCATATGTGTCGCGTCCTGCTCGCTCATGTGCTCTTCCCCCGATGGTCGGACGGGACCGCCGCCGGCGGCGCCCCGTCGCTGTCCTCGATGATCTCGCCGGTCGCGGTGTTCACCGCGGGCGCGGCCGGCGCCGCGGACGCCAGGGCCGCGGCGACCGTCTCCGCCGTGTGGCGGCCGATGCCCGGGACCTGGCAGATCTCCTCGACGGTCGCCGCGCGCAGCCGCTTCAGCGAGCCGAAGTGCTTCAGCAGCGCCTGCCGGCGTGTCTCGCCGAGGCCCGGAACGGTGTCCAGCGCACCGGCCTTCATCGACTTGGAGCGCTTGCTGCGCTGGTAGGCGATGGCGAACCGGTGGGCCTCGTCGCGCACCCGCTGCAGCAGGTACAGGCCCTCGCTGGTCCGCGGAAGGATCACCGGGTCGTCCTCGCCGGGCAGCCACACCTCCTCCAGCCGCTTGGCGAGGCCGCACACGGCGACGTCGTCTATGCCCAGCTCCTCCAGCGCCTTGCACGCGGCGGCCACCTGCGGCTGGCCGCCGTCGACCACGACGAGTTGGGGCGGGTAGGCGAACTTGCGCGGGCGCCCGGTGTCGGGGTCGATCGGACCGCCCGCCGCGGCCGGCTCCTCCGCGCCGTCCAGCGGCTCGGCGCGGTTCAGCGGTCCGGCGCCGTTCGGTGGCCCAGCGCCGTCCACCGGCTCCGTGGCGGCCACCGGCTCGGCGCCGTCCGGCAGTTCCTCCTCCCACTCGCTGGTGCGCTGCTTCTCCTGGAGGTAGCGGCGGAAGCGGCGGGAGATCACCTCGTGCATGGACCGGACGTCGTCCTGACCGGCGAACGACTTGATCTGGAAGCGGCGGTACTCGCTCTTGCGGGCCAGGCCGTCCTCGAAGACCACCATGGACGCGACCACGTCGTCGCCCTGGAGGTGGCTGATGTCGTAGCACTCGATGCGCAGCGGCGCGGTGTCCAGGTCGAGCGCGGCGGCGATCTCCTCCAGCGCGCGCGAACGGGTGGTCAGGTCCGAGGCGCGCTTGGTCTTGTGGAGGGCCAGCGCCTGCAGCGCGTTGCGCTGCACGGTGGCCATCAGGTCCTTCTTGTCGCCGCGTTGCGGCACCCGCAGGCTCACCTGCGAACCGCGCCGGTCCGACAGCCACTGCACGAGCGGTTCGGCGGGCTCGGGCAGCGCCGGCACCAGCACCTCCTTGGGCACCCCGCCGCTGCCGCCGGACTGCTCGGCGTCTCCGCTCTCGTCGCCGTACAGCTGCTGCAGGGCGTGCTCGACCAGCCCGGCGGTGTCGACCGCCTCGACCTTGTCGGTGACCCAGCCGCGCTGGCCGCGCACCCGGCCGCCGCGGACGTGGAAGATCTGCACCGCGGCCTCGAGTTCGTCCTCGGCGACCGCGATCAGGTCGGCGTCGGTGGCGTCGGCGAGCACCACCGCGTTCTTCTCCATGGCGCGGCGCAGCGCCTCCAGGTCGTCGCGCAGCCGCGCGGCCTGCTCGTACTCCATCGCCGCGGCCGCGTCCTTCATGCGCTGCTCCAGGCGGCGCAGATAGGTGCCGGTGTGACCGGCCATGAAGTCGCTGAACTCCTCGGCGAGTTCGCGGTGGTCCTCGGCGCTGATCCGGCCGACGCAGGGCGCCGAGCACTTGCCGATGTACCCGAGCAGGCAGGGGCGGCCGATCTGCGCGGAGCGCTTGAACACCCCGGCGGAGCAGGTGCGGACGGGGAAGACCCGCAGCAGCAGGTCGACGGTCTCGCGGATCGCCCAGGCGTGCGCGTAGGGCCCGAAGTAGCGGACGCCGCGGCGCTTGGGGCCGCGCATCACCTGGACCCGGGGGAACTCCTCGTTCATGGTGACGGCGAGCGACGGATAGCTCTTGTCGTCGCGGTACTTGACGTTGAACCGCGGGTCGAACTCCTTGATCCAGGAGTACTCCAGCTGCAGCGCCTCCACCTCGGTGGAGACCACCGTCCACTCCACGGAGGCAGCCGTGGTGACCATCGTCGCCGTGCGCTGGTGCAGGTTGGTGATGTCCTGGAAGTACGAGGACAGCCGCGCCCGCAGGCTCTTGGCCTTGCCGACGTAGATCACCCGGCCGTGCTCGTCCCGGAACTTGTAGACCCCGGGAGAGTCGGGAATCTGGCCCGGCTTCGGACGGTAGCTGCTGGGGTCTGCCATGCCTCCCACCCTACTGGCGGGAAGTGACAAACCTGCCTCCGGCGCGGGACGGGCGGCGGGCGGGACGGAGGCCGCCGCAGGACGGGCGGAAGGCGCCCGGCGGCCCCGGCCCGGGCCGCGCGCCGCCGGTTCCGGGACCGGCCGGCGGGTGCGGGAGGAGGCGGTCCTCGGGGGTCAGGAGAAGGCGCGCAGGCGGGTCAGGAGAGTGCGCGCAGGCGGGTCACGAGGAGGCGGCCCGGCGGGTCAGGAGGAGGCCGGCCCCGCGGTGAGCTTGCCGCCGGACTCGGTGACCTTGACGGCGGGCAGCGGCCGGGTCGCCGGGCCCTGCACCACCGCACCGGTCTCGGCGTTGAACTTGCTGCCGTGGCACGGGCAGGAGGCGGTGGTGCCGTCCACCGAGTCCAGCACGCAGCCCTGGTGGGTGCACACCGCGCTGAACGCCTTGAAGGCGCCCTGGGACGGCTGCGACACCAGCACCTTGTCGTCCCGGTAGAGCTTGGCGCCGCCCACCGGGACCTCCGAGGCCGCACCGAGGTCGGCGGCCGCCGTCGGACCCGCGGACGAGCCCTTCTTGCCGCCGCACGCGGTCAGGCCGACTCCGGCGGCTCCGGCCGCTCCGGCCAGCGCCGCCCCGCGCAGGACGGTACGGCGGCTCGCGGGCAGTTCGGTGGACATGGAAGCTCCAGGGGTCGGTCGGGTCGCTGCCGGGCCGCCGCCGGTCCGGCAGCGACCAGCCGGAGCGCCGTACGACCCGCGGCGATCTTGCGGATCGACTCTACGTGCTCCGGCTGTCCGTCCCCTCTGAGCCCCCCGCTCCGCCGCAGCGGTGCGGGGGGGTGCTCAGGCCCGGCCCGCCGCGCGCTTGCGCGGGGCGGCCTTCTTGGCCGCGGCGCCCGACTTGGCGGTCCCGGACTTCGTCCCGGTGCCGGACGCCGCCTTGGCCGCGCCGCCGGAGGTGGCCCGCTTCCGGGGCGCGGGCACCGCCGCGTCGCTGACCGCGTCGGGGCTGAGGATGTCCCGCAGGAACTTCCCGGTGTGGCTCGCCGGGATCCCGGCGATCTGCTCCGGGGTGCCCTCGGCGACCACCAGTCCGCCGCCGCTGCCGCCCTCGGGGCCCATGTCGATGACCCAGTCAGCGGTCTTGATGACGTCCAGGTTGTGCTCGATGACGATCACCGAGTTGCCCTTGTCGACCAGCCCCGACAGCACCTTGATCAGCTT
>WRCZ01000370.1 GCA_009783685.1 Actinomycetes bacterium | reverse complement strand
CGAAGGCCCGGATCCGAGAGGCGCGGCCGCCCCGGGGCCGGATCCGAGAGGCGCGGCTGCCCCGGGGCCGGATGTGAGGGGCGCGGCTGCCCAGCGGCCGGGCGGCAAGGGCCCGCTCGGCGGGCGACCGGACGCCGGAAGCCGCGATGTCGGAAGCCGCGAGACCGGAGGCCGGGACACCGGAGGCCGCGAGATCGGCGGCCGGGTCACTGGCGGCCGCGAGATGGGCGGCCGGGTCACCGGCGGCCCGGACACCGGGCGCCAGGAAGCCGAGGGCCCGGACGGGGCGGAGTCGGACGACGGCGAAGGAGCCGGAGCCGGGGACGGTGCTGGGCAGGCGCCGCGCCCGACCGGAGGTGCCCGGCAGATCCGGCCCAACCGCAGGCTCTCCGCGCTCATCACGGAAGCGGGCTTCTCGCACGCGGGCCTGGCCCGCCGGGTCGACCAGCTCGGCATCGAGCACGGCCTCGACCTGCGGTACGACAAGACCTCGGTCACCCGCTGGCTGCGCGGCCAGCAGCCGCGCGGCACCACGCCCGCGCTGATCGCCGAGGTCTTCACCCAGCGCCTGGGCCGGCGGATGTCCGCGCAGGACCTCGGCCTCGACGCCTGCGCGCCGGTCTACGCCGGGCTGGAGTACGCCGCGACGCCGCTGGAGGCGGTCGACATCGTCAGCGGGCTGTGGCGCAAGGACACCGGCAACCAGACGGAACTGCGGAAGATCGCGTTCACCCCGGCGGGGCTGGTGGTGCCGAGCCGGGACTGGCTGATCGGGCGGGCCGACGAGACGGTGGCGTCGCCCGGGTCCCCGGTGCCCGCGGCGTCGGCAGCGCGCGGGCAGCGGCCGGCCGCCCCATCCCGGGTGCCGGAGCAGTCCCGCGGCCGGCGCGGCGGCAGGGAGCCGGAGCCTTCCGGGGCCGTCCCGTCCGCCGATCCGGCCAGGGGCGGCGGGACGCGGGTGGGCGGCGGCGACGTCGCGGCCGTCGGGGCCGTCGGCGACCTGTTCCGCGCGCTCGACCATGCCTACGGTGGCGGGCACGCCCGCCAGGCCCTGGTGCGCTACCTGGAGCACGAGGCCGAGCCGATGCTGCGCGGCAGCTACGGCGAGGTGCTCGGCCGCCGGCTGTTCGCGTCCGTCGCGGACCTCACCCGGCTCGCCGGCTGGACGTCGTACGACATCGGCGCGCACGGCCTGGCCCAGCGGTACTTTGTGCAGGCGCTGCGGCTGGCGCAGGCCGCGGGCGACCGGGCCTACGGCGCGTACGTGCTGGTGACGATGAGCCGCCAGGCGGTCTACCTCGGGCACGGGCGGGAGGCCGTCCAGCTCGCCAGGGTCGCCCAGCAGGGTGTCGGCACGGGCGCCCCGCACACCGTCCAGGCGCTGCTGCACGCCGCGGAGGCGCGCGGGTACGGGCTGCTCGGCGAGGGCCGGGCGTGCACGGCCGCGCTGTCCCGGGCCGAACGCGCGCTCGGTGTCGCGCGCGCCGGCGACGAAGTGCCGCCCTGGGCAAGGTTCTTCGACGAGGCGCAGCTCGCGGACGAGTTCGCCCACTGCCACCGCGACTTGCAGCAGTGGCGGCCGGCGGTGCAGCACGCCGAGCGCTCGCTTCAGCTGCGCGGACCCGGGTACGCGCGCAGCCGGCTGTTCTGCCGCACGGTGCTCGCGTCCGCCCGGCTCGGGCTCGGCGAGGTCGAGGCGGCGTGCGCTCACGGCTACGAGGCGGTGCGGGCCGCGGGCGACCTTCGCTCGGCGCGGGCGGCGGAGTACGTGCGGGAATTCGGGCGGCGGCTGGAGCCGTACCGTGACACCACGGCTGTCCGGGCCTACCGTGACCGGCTCACCGCCCTCCGCCCCAGCGGCTGCCCCTGAGCTCCCCTCTCCTGGGGCACCCTCTCCCCTGCGGGGTGCGCCCCGTTAGGGGCGCGGGGAACTGCGCGCTCAGCCACGGCGGTGGCGCGCTGTCCGCACGGCGGGTTGCGCCCCACTAGGGGCGCGGGGAACTGCGCGAGCAACCACGGCGGCGGCCCGCTGTCCGCACGGCGGGGTGTGCCCCGTCAGGGGCGCGGGGAACTGCGCGAGCAACCGGCCACCGGCCGGTGGTCCGGGGCGGACCGATCTGCCCCTTCGGGGCGGTGACGACCCGCGGCGCCGCGCGGGCTGGTCGCGCAGTTCCCCGCGCCCCTGCGGGGCACGTCCTCGCCCCGCGGGCATCGCTGCCGTCGCACGGCCGGCAGGGGGCTGGGCGCGCAGTTCCCCGCGCCCCTGGCGGGGCTCGTCCTGCCCGGTGGGGCATCGTTGCCGTCGCACGGCCGATGCGGGGCTGGGCGCGCGGTTCCCCGCGCGCCTGGCGGGGCTCGGGTTCCCCCACGGGGGTGCGTTGCCGTCGGGCGGCTGGTGGGGGGCTGCCCCCGCCCCGGGGAGGGGCTGGGGCAGGGAGGGGATGCGCACCCCCGAGGGGGCTAGGCGGCGGTCGAGGAAGTGCCCTCCTCCGTGGTGTGGGCCGGGCCGCCGAGGCCCATGTCGCGGAGGACGGCGCTGGCGGCCCGCCGGGCGGACTGGAGGGCGCCCTGGACGGTACTGGTGTCCCGATGGTCCCCGCACACGTAGAGCCCCGAAAGGACCCGCACCGGCCGCCGCAGGTCGTGCGGCGCGGGCATGGCCGGCACCGCATCGGGGTCGGTGTGCTGGGCCAGCAGCTCCCAGCGGTCGGTCGAGGTGTCGTACAGCTCGGCCAGGTGCGCGCGGATCGACTTGTCGTCCTCGCCGTCCGGGGGCGGCCCGAGCACCACCGAGCTGACCAGGGCCCGGCCCGCGGGAGCGCGGGATGGGTCGACCGCGCTGGCCGGCAGGGTGTGCGAGACCGGGCCCAGCCGGTCCGCGTCCAGCACCAGGACCGGCTCGCGCAGCGGTGCGGCCGGCGCCGCGTGGTGAACCACCGTCACCTGGTGGAACGCCGGCATCCGCAGGCCCGGCAGCAGGGCGCACGCCGACCGCGCGTCGGTGGCCACGACCACGGCCCGGCACGGGAGTTCGCCGCCGTCCTCGGTCAGCACGGCGTTCACCGCGACCCGGGTCGCCCGGGTGCCCAGCCGCACGGTGCCCGGCGGCAGCGCCGCCGCCAGCCGTTCGGGGACGGTCGCCGCGCCGCCCGCGGGCAGGCACGTGCGGCCGCGGGCGAACGCCCGCAGCGCCAGGTCCGCGACCCGGCTGGACGTGCCGAGTTCCGGGTCGCACAGCAGCGCGGCCAGCAGCGGCCGCAGGAACCCCTCGACCGTGCGGGGCGCGAACCCGCGCGCGTTGAGCGCCTGTGCGGCGGTCGTCTCGGGACGCGCGCCGAGGCGGGCCGCCGACGTGCCGGCGAGGCGGTTGAGGGTCGCGCCGAGCCTGGCCTTGTCCAGCGTCGAGCCGATCGGCGCGCGGGCGGAGCTGAACGCCACCCGCACGCCGCGCGGATCGCCCACCCGGTAGCCGCGGCCCGCGCCGCGCAGCACCGCGCCCGGCGCGACCGGGGCCAGCGGCAGGCCGCGCAGCGCCGCGCTGCGGTGCAGCTCGGGGAACGAGGTGTTGAGCAGTTGCGGGCCGCGGTCCAGCCGGAAACCGTCCACCGTGTCGGTGGCCATCCGGCCGCCCACCCGGTCCGCGGCCTCCAGGACGGTGACCGTCAGGCCGCCGTCCACCAGATGCCGGGCCGCTGCCAGCCCGGCGAGTCCCGCACCGATCACGATCACGTCGGCGGCGGTCACCGCCCGTTGCCCGCGTGCTGGTGAGAGCACGATGCCCCTCCCGGAGATCGGGTCCGTTCCCCGCTCACGCCGGAGGTATGCCTGGAGCGCCGCCGACGCTGGTAGGGGTCATGCCCCCAACAAAGGCAAACGATGCGGGACCGACCCGACGTTTCCGGACTTCCCGCCGTCAGGGCGCGGACAGCGCGGCCCTGATGGCCTCTTCGATCTCCGGCTGCCCGAACGTGAAGCCGGCCTCGAGCAGCCGCCGCGGCCGTACCCGCTGGCTGCCGAGCACGTCGCCGGCGAACTCGCCGAGCGCGGCGCGCAGGACGGGAGCGGGCACCGTCGCCAGCGTCGGGCGGCGCAGCACCCGCCCCATCGCGCGGGTGATCTCACGGTTCGTCAGCGGCTCGGGAGCGGTGAGGTTGACCGGTCCCGACAGGTCCGGGGTGTCGACGAGGAACCGCAGGGCGGCCACCTCGTCGGCCAGCGAGATGAAGCTCCAGTACTGGTCGCCGCTGCCCAGGCGGCCGCCGAGGCCGGCCCGGAAGATCGGGAACAGGGGAGCCCAGGCGCCCCCGGTCCGCGCCACGACCAGGCCGGTGCGGGCGTGCACGGTGCGGATGCCGGCCTCCCGGGCCGGGTCCGCCGCGGCCTCCCAGTCCGCCACCAGGCCGGCGAGGAACCCCTCGCCCCGGCTGCCGTCCTCGTCGACCCAGCGGTCGCCGGTGTCGCCGTAGTACCCGATGGCGCTGCCGCAGACCAGGACCGACGGCGGGGTGGGCAGGGACGCGGCGGCGCGGGCCACCGCGGCGGTGCCCTTCACCCGGCTGTCCCGCAGCACCTTCTTGCGGGCATCGGTCCAGCGGCGCGAGCCGACGGCGGCGCCGGCCAGGTGGACGACGGCCTCGCAGCCGGCCAGGCCCTCGACGTCGACGGTCCCGGCGTCGGGGTCCCACCGCACCTCCCCGGCCTTCTTCGGGGCGTGCCGCACCAGGCGCACCACCTCGTGGCCGTCCCCGGCCAGGTCCGCCGCCAGCGCCCCGCCGATCAGCCCGCCGGCCCCGCTCACCGCAATCCGCATGCCCCCCATCTTGCCGCTCCGCGGGCGCGGCGGCCGGGCAACCCACCAGGGCGTCCGGCGGGCGAACGGGTGGGCCGCCGGCCGGGGCGCCGGACCCGGAGGTGCCCAGGCCCACCATGCCGGTGCCGTAGGTGCCGTCGGTCGACGAGCCGACCGTGGTGCCGTCGATGGCAGCGGTCAGGGTGGTGCCGTTGACGGTGAGGGCGAGGTGGTGCCAGCTGCCGGTGCCGAGGGCGGCGACGGTTCCGGCGGCCAGCCCGGGTGCCGGCGGACGCGAGGGCCGGTCAGCCGAAGCGGGACCAGAGGTGCGGGTAGCGGGACGCCATCGCCGCCTCGTCGTCGAAGTCGAGCCGCTCGCCCTCCGGGGCTCCCTGGCCGGGGAGTTCGAGGTCGGGCAGCCGCACCCCGGTGAGCTGCTCGTACGCCTCGTCCGCCGCGTAGCCGAGGTCCTCCGCGTCACCGTCGGTCTCCGGGTCGAACTCCGGGGCCAGGAACGCCAGATCGTCGGGGCCGGCCAGCGCGCCCTCGAAGACGTGCCGGCCCTGCCCGATGAGCCAGCAGCGGAAGAAGTCGAACGACTCCTCGTCCGCGCCGCCCAGCATGATGTCGGCGGCCCCCCACAGGTCCCAGCGGAAGGCCCGGGCGAACCGGGTCTCGAAGTGCCGCGCGAAGTCCAGCACGGCCTCCGGGTCGAGCTGCGCCAGCCGCTCGACGACCAGGTCGGCCTGCTCGTCGGGATCGCCGTCCGCCGCCTCGCGCGCGCTGTCGACGATCTCCCAGAACTCCGTCTCGTCCATCACGCGTCCAGCTTCCCGAAACGGGAGGCCCGCCGCACGCGGACCGGCCCGGATGCGCCCGTGTCGTTACGTTCCGGCGGGCCGTCAGCGGCGGCGCAGCTCCAGCCGGAAGCGCACCGTGCGGCGCTGCGGCCGGAAACCGAGCGCGGTGTTGACGGCGAGCATGTGCCGGTTCTCGTCGGCGGTGTCCGCCAGGACCTCGGTGATCAGCGGGTGCTCGTCGCGGACCCGCCGCAGCATCGCCGCCTTCAGCCACAGGCCGAGACCGTGTCCGCGGTGCGCGGGCAGCACGGCGGTGTCGTACTGCCGGGCCCGGCCCGACCGGCCGGCGGGCACCACGAGTTCGGTGTAGCCGGCCACCTCGCCGTCCGCCTCGCAGACCGCGGCGACCGCGAGCAGATGGTCGCCGTGCCGGGTGACGGCCTCCGCGGCCTCCCGCACCCGGGCCTCGGCCCAGGGCGCGTCGGCGGCGTCCCGGCCGCCCGCGGACGGGCCGGCGGTGTCCTGCCGGGCGCGGGCGAACGAGGCGGCGAGCCCCTCCGGCGCGGCGCCCTCCCAGCCGGCCAGCCGGTAGCCGGCGTGCGGCACGTCGGGCAGCTTGTGGATCCGCTCGGGCACCTCGTCCAGGGCCAGCCGCAGCCAGGTCAGCCGGGTCACGGGGCGGAAGTCGCGGGTGGCCAGGAAGCCCTCGCCGGACGTGCCGGCCATCACCTCGGTGACCATGCTGCGGCAGCCCGCCGCGCGGGCCGCCTCGGTCACCGTGAACAGCAGCCGCGAGCCCGCGCCCATGCGGCGGTGCGCGGGATGGACGGTCATCTCCACCTCGGCGACGTCGCTGCGGGCCGGCTGCGCGAACAGCCGCAGGGTCGCGGCGGCCACCGCGTCGTCGCCGGCGCCGCGCACCAGCCACAGCACCAGCCTGCTGCCGGCGACCGGCTCGGTCAGCCGTGCCCGCAGGTCGTCCTGCGTCGGGACGGGCTCGCCCGGCCGATCATGGGCGAGCGCGGCGGAATGCACCCGGTGCCAGGCGCGGAGGTCCGCGGCGGTG
>WRCZ01000369.1 GCA_009783685.1 Actinomycetes bacterium | reverse complement strand
GGGGGCACTCCGGCCCCCGCCCCGCAGGGGCAATGCACCAGGAGCGCGGGGAACTCCGCGTCCAGCTACAACGCACGCCGCACCCGGCAAAGCACCCTAGGGGGCACCCCGGTTGCCGCCAGGGGCGCGGGGAACTGCGCGACGAGCCACGATGGCGCCGCAGACGGGAACGAGCCCCACGGGGCTGCCCGGTTGCCGTCAGGGGTGCGGGGAACGGCGCGGCCGGCCACGAGGACGGCTGCGGGTCGTCACCGGCCGGGAGGGGCCGATCGGTTCGGGCTGGACCACCGGCGCGGGCTGGAGGGGGAGCTTGGCCGGCGGGGCGATGGGGAGGGTCAGGGAGGGAGCGGGCCGGGGGCGCTTCGAAGGGACCCGGGGGGAGATGGGAGAGCGTTTGCCGAGCCGCAGGCGTCTGGCACGATGTGGCGTGACGCAGGCGGAAGTGAAGGGGAGCGCGGTGAAGCGCGACGTGGGGCGGACCACCAGGGACCTCCGCCGGCACAACCGCACCTCGATCCTGACCCGGCTGTATCTGCACGGCCCGGCCAGCCGGTTCGACCTGATGCGCGCCACAGGACTGAGTTCCGCCACCGTCAGCAACGTGGTCACCGACCTCGTCTCCGAGGGGCTGGTCGCCGAGGCCGGGCTGCTGGACTCCGACGGCGGGCGGCCGCGCACCCTGCTGGAGGTCCGCCCCGGCTTCGCGCAGGTGGCCGGCGTCGACATCGGCGAGACCCATGTCCAGGTCGGGCTCTTCGACTGGACGCTGGACACGCTGGCCACCGCCACCTTCCCGATGGACCCGGGCCGCCCCGATCCGGCCGTGCTGGCCGCCGCGGTCACCGCCGGCATCGAGGAGGTGACCGCCAAGGCCGCGGCCGACCCCGCGGAACTGCTCGGCGTCGGCATCGGCGTGCCCGGTGCCGTGCTGCCGGGCGGCCTGGTGCACGCGCCCACCCTGGGCTGGTCCGGCGTGCCCTTCGGCGCGTTGCTCACCCCGCACGTCGCCGCACCGCTGCACCTGGACAACTGCGCGCGCACGCTGGGCCAGGCCGAGATGTGGCGGGGTGCGGGCCGCGGCGCCGAGCGCGCGATCGTGGCGCTGCTGGCGGTCGGCGTCGGCGCGGCGGTCGCCACCGGCTCGCCCGGCGGGGTCACCAGCACCACCAGCGAGTGGGGCCACACCGTGGTCGAGGCCGGTGGCGCCCGGTGCCGGTGCGGCTCGCGCGGCTGCCTGGAGGCGTACGTCGGCGCGGACGCCATCCTGGAGCACTACGCCGGGCGCGCGGGCGCGCCGCGTCCGGGGCCGGCCGGCACCGAGGCGCGGGTCGCCGAGCTGGTGGCCGCGGCCGCGGAGTCGGGCCCGGCGGCCGAGACGCTGCGGCGGACGGCGGAGTACCTCGGCATCGGCATCGCCAACCTGATCAACCTGCTCAGCCCGGACCGGGTGATCCTCTCCGGCTGGGTGAGCGCCGCCATGGGCCCGGCGATGCTGCCGGCGGTGCGGGACGCGATGCGCCGCCACACCCTGGACTACATGGCGGACGGCACGGTCCTGGAACTGGGGCGGCTCGGCCAGGAGGCCGTCGCGCTGGGCGCCGCGACCCTCCCGGTCCACGAACTCCTCACCGCCGGCGGGCGGTAGGGGCCTGTGGGCGGCGCCGGCCGTCAGTCGCGCGCGGCGAACCGGTCGAGGGCGCGCAGCACATGGGCGCGGGTCTCCTCGCCGCCGAGGTGGCCGGCGTCCTCGACGACGGTCAGCTCCGCGTCGGGCCAGCGGTGGCTGAGCTGCCACGCGGTGTCGAGCGGGCCGCCCATGTCGAACCGGCCGTGCACCAGCACCCCGGGGATCCCCGCCAACCGCCCGGCCTCACGGATGAGTTGGCCCTCCTCCAGCCAGGCGCCGTGCGAGAAGTAGTGCGCGCAGATCCGGACGAAGGCCAGGCGGGCGCGGCTCGGGCGGTCGCCGTACGGGTTGCTCGCGCCTTTGGTCTCCCCGGACAGCACCGCGTCCTCCCAGGCGCACCAGTCGGCGGTGGCCTTCTCCCGGACGGCGGCGTCGGGGTGCTCGGTGAGCCGGGCGTAGGCCGCGACGACGTCGCCGTCGCGGCCGGTGCCGGGGGCGCCCGCCAGGAAGCGGTCCCACGCCTCGGGGAAGAACCGGCCGACGCCGCGGTAGAGCCAGTCGGTCTCGGAGCGCCGGGTGGTGGTGACGCTCGGGATGACGATCTCGGTGACCCGCTCGGGATGCGCCTCGGCGTAGGCGAGGGCGAGCGTGGAGCCCCACGAGAAGCCGTGCACCAACCAGCGCTCGACGCCCAGCAGTTCGCGGAGCTGTTCCATGTCGGCGATCAGGTGGTGGGTGGTGTTGCGGCTCAGGTCGGTGGCCGGATCGGCGGCGTGCGGGGTGCTGCGGCCGCAGTTGCGCTGGTCGAAGAGGACCACGCGGTACCGCTCGGGGTCGAAGAACCGCCGCATGCCGGGGGTGCAGCCCGATCCGGGACCGCCGTGCACGACGACCGCGGGCTTGCCCTGCGGGTTGCCGCAGACCTCCCAGTAGACGCGGTCGCCGCCGCCGACGTCGAGCATGCCGTGCTCGTAGGGCTCGATGGGCGGATACAGCTCGGACATCGGCGGGCCTCCCGGGCGGTGACAGATATAACAGCGCTGTCATATTAGCCGGGTCGCCGAGGGGGCGCCGCAGAATAAGAGACGCATGCCGGCGGCCGGCCCGCCACCAGGGCCTGGGCAACGCGGACTTGACCGGCCGGCGTGAGGTGGGGCCGGGCGTCTCCCGTGCCGCGGCCCGCGTCGGCGCGCCGCCCCGGAAGCCTGCGCGGGCTTCACTTCTTGAAGCCCGCGCAGGGGATTGACGCCGGTCCGCGGTGAGGAGTTAATTCCCTGGGTGAGTGATGGGAGCGCTCCCACTGCCTCCGGGGAGCGCTTCCGCTCATGCCCGTTCGCCGTGCCCGCACGCCCGGCACGCCGGCCGCCGTGCCGGCCCCGTTCGCCATGCCCGCCGTTCCGAGGAGCCCGCCCGCATGACCGCACGCGCTCGCACCCGCACGCTCTCGGTGGCCGCGGCCGCCGCCGCCCTGGTGGCGGTGACGGTCGCCGCACCCGCTCATGCGGCCGCCCCCGCCCACCCGGCGCCGCCCGCCGCGCTGTACACCCCGCCGGCCAACCCCGACGCGAACGCCCAGATCCTCGACCTGCTGCGGCACGGCCGGCTCAAGGACGCGGCCGGGGTGCTGGCCATGACGCTGACCCCGCAGGCCGTCTGGTTCGACGGCGGCGGCACCCCGGCCGACGTGCAGAAGTCGGTGCACGCCACGGTGACCTCGGCCGCCGGGCGGCACGCGCTGCCGGTCCTCGCGCTCTACAACATCCCGGGCCGCGACTGCGCCCAGTACTCGGCGGGCGGCGCGGCCGACACCGCGGACTACCAGGCGTGGATCGACGCGGTGCGGGCCGGCATCGGCGACCGGCCGGCCGACGTCATCCTGGAGCCCGACTCGCTCGCCCTGCTGCCCTCGGACTGCGGCATGGACGACGCGCAGGGCAGCAAGACCGCCGAGCGCTACGACGAGATCCACTACGCCGTGGACGCGCTGGAGCCGCTGGCCGGCACCAAGGTGTACCTCGACGCGGGCCACAGCGGCTGGCACAGCGTCAACGACATCGTGCCGCGGCTGGTCAGCGGCGGCATCGACGACGCCACCGGGTTCTTCCTCGACATCTCCAACTACCGCTCGGACAGCGAACTCGCCTGGTACGGCAAGCTGATCTCGTCCTGCCTGAGCTACGTGTCGGCCGGCGGCGACGCCGCCTCCTGTCCCAACCAGTACTGGCCGACCGCCGACGCGCAGAGCTGGCTCGACGCGCACGTGACGGCGGCGCCGTCGGCGATGAAGCACTTCGTGACCGACACCAGCCGCAACGGGCAGGGTCCGTGGACCCCGCCGGCCGGCGTCTACCCGGACCCGCAGGACTGGTGCAACCCGCCCGGCCGCGGCACCGGCGCCCGGCCGACCCTGAACACCGGCGACCCGCTGCAGGACGCCACGTTGTGGGTGAAGATCCCCGGCGAGTCGGACGGCCAGTGCACCCGCGGTACCGCCGGGCCGGAGGACCCCGAGCGCGGCTACCAGGACCCGGCGGCCGGCACGTGGTTCCCGCAGCAGGCCCTGGAACTCGTCCGCAACGCGAACCCGAGGCTGCTGCCGTAACCCGCCCCTGCCGCCGTCCTTCCGCCGCTGCCTTCCCGCGCCGCGACCCGCCGGCGGCCGACACGTGTCG
Source organism: Actinomycetes bacterium (assembly GCA_009783685.1). Classification (GTDB taxonomy): domain Bacteria; phylum Actinomycetota; class Actinomycetes; order Streptomycetales; family Streptomycetaceae; genus Actinacidiphila. Next base: position 2,360 of record WRCZ01000369.1, on the reverse strand, counting down.
GCCACCGGCGGGTCGCGGTTCTCGTACGGGAGGGGCGGGACCGGGCGCCGGCGGGGGGAAGTACTGGCCGGGCGGTCCGGGCCCCGCCCGGGTCCGGGTGGGTCAGCCCTGGTGGACGAAGCGCGCCGTCACCTTGATGGTCGCGAGGTCCTTGACCATGCCCCACTTGTTCCAGGTCATCGCGTACTTGGTGCGGGAGATCGGCACCTCCGCGGTGAGCGTGGCGGCCTCGGGGGTCGCGTCGCTGATCCGCGCGGTGAAGGTCAGCGGGTGCGTGATGCCGCGGACCGTGAGGTCGCCCGCCACCTCGACGCTGTCGCTGCCGGCCGGGGACACCGAACGGGCGGCGAAGACCACCTGCGGGTGGTTGTCGACGTCGAAGAAGTCATCGGTGCGCAGGTGCGCGTCGCGCTTCGCGTGGGCGCTGTCCAGCGAGGCCGCCTGGATCGTCAGCGTGCCCTGCGCGCCGCCGCCGGACAGGACCTCGCCGTCGCCGGAGATCTCCTTGAAGGTGCCCTTGACGGTCTCCATGCCCCAGAACGACCCACAACGGAAGTCGACCGAGGAGCTCGCGGGGTCCAGGGTCCAGCGCCCCGCGGTGGCCGCGGTGGCGGGGTGGGGGGCGTGCTGGGTGGTGCCGGTGGTGTCGGGCATTGCATGGTCCTTCCCTCGGCGCGGGCGGTGCCGCAACCGCCTTGAAGCGTTATGGTTACAAGGATAAATACGGTACCAGATATTAGGTAGCCAGATATTAGCTAGCCAGCGAGATGGTTACCGGGTGGTTATCCTGGTGCCATAGCACGCGTTCCCCCGCGAGGGCGGGTACTCACAGCGCGACCAGCGGAGACGGGAGCACACGGGATGACGGGACCAGTACGACCGGACGAGGCGGCGGCGACGTACGGGGTCGCCGAAGGTCTCGTGTACGACGTTGACCTGGCCCCCAGTCACGCCGAGATCGCCCTGCTCCAGCAGTGGCACAACCTGCACTCCGGTGTGAAGCGCCTCAACTCCAACCTGTTGGGCGACGTCCAGGCGGAGAACGACCTCGCCCCCTCGTCCTTCCAGGCCCTGATGTTCCTCATCACCGCCCCCGGCCAGGCCGCGCCCATGAACCAGCTCGCCCAGGCGCTGGACTTCTCCACCGCCGGGACCACCAAGGTGGTGGACCGGCTCGCCGATGCCGGGCTCGTCGAGCGCCGCCCCTCCGGCTCCGACCGGCGCGTCACGTACACCGCGCTCACCACCGCCGGCGCCGAGCGGGTGCTCGCCGCCTCCCGGACGCTGGCCAGGGTGCTGCGGACCCGGGTCGTCGAGCCGCTCGGCGAGGAGCTGTTCGGCACCGTCGCGGACGCCGTCACGTCGGTCGACCCCGCGCCGGGTCCCTGCTGAGACGTTTCCGCCGGCACGGCCCGAGCGTTTCCGTCGGCCCGGTCCAAAGCGATGCCGGTGGTACCGGTGTGACGAATTCGCGGCCCTGGGCGCTGTGTGGTGTAGGACCGCGCGCCTGAGGGCGGTGCGCGGTCCCCTCTGCGGCAGGAGCGCGAAAGCGAAGGCAGGTGGCATGCGGGATCCGTCGGCGACGCGGCAGCGCGCAGCGGCAGGCACCCCTTTGCGCCGGCGGGGCCGGCGGTGACGGTCCCGGCCGCCGCGGCGCTCCACCCGGTGGCGGGCCCGGCCCGCGCGGACGGCGGCACGCGGCGCCGGACGCGGCCCGACGACGGCTGGCTCGGCCGCACCGTGGCCCGCGCCCGCGGCGGCGACGAGGCCGCGTTCTGCGACGTCTACCGCGCGGTGCAGCCGATGCTGCTGCGCTACGTCCGCGGCATCGTCGGGGACGACGCGGACGACGTCGCCTCCGAGGCGTGGCACGACATCGTGCGCGACCTGGACACCTTCCGGGGCGACGGCGACGCCTTCCGCGGCTGGGCCGCGACCATCGCCCGGCACCGCGCGCTGGACCACCTGCGGCGGGCCGGGAAGCGCCCGCGCACCACCGCGCTCGACGCCGTCCCCGCCGAGCCGGCGCCCGCGCCCGACTCCGCCGGTGTGGCGCTGGAGAACCTGTCCACCGCGGACGCCCTCGCCCTGGTCGCGGCGCTGCCGCCGGACCAGGCCGGGGCGGTGCTGCTGCGGGTGGTGATCGGGCTGAGCGGGCCGGCTGCCGCTGCCGTCCTCGGCAAGCGCCCCGGCGCCGTGCGCACGGCCGCGCACCGCGGCCTGCGGCGGCTCGCCGAGCAACTCGCCCAGGGCCCGGCGGTCCCGCCCCCCGACGCCCCCGGGGCCTGACCGGCCCGCGGTCCCGGCGTCCGCCGCCCCCGGCGCCTGACCGGCCCGCGGTCCCGCCCCCCGGCGCCCCT
>WRCZ01000368.1 GCA_009783685.1 Actinomycetes bacterium | reverse complement strand
GAACGGAGGACGTCTACAAGGTCTACGCCGAGTCCTTCCTCGGCACCGACCACCTCACCCGGGTCCAGGAGGAGGCCAAGGCGATCGTGGCCGGCGCCCTCGGCGGCAGCTGACCGCGTCGCGCGGCCGGACGCTGCCGGGGCGCCCCGGGGAGACCGCCGTACCCGCCGCACCCAACGCCGTTGAGGCGCCGGGTGCGGCGGGCAGGCGCGGTCAGGCCAGCTGCGCGGACTGCAGGCCCGCGTACGCCCCGCCGCGGCGCAGCAGTTCGGCATGCGAGCCGACCTCCATGATCCGGCCCTCGTCCATGACCACGATCCGGTCGGCGTTCCTGATCGTGGACAGCCGGTGCGCGACGACGAACACCGTGCGCCCGCGCACCAGCCGGGCCAGCGCCTGCTGCACCAGCGCCTCGGAGCGCGAGTCCAGCGCGGACGTGGCCTCGTCGAGCACCAGCACCCGAGGATCGCGGATCAGCGCGCGGGCGATCGCCAGGCGCTGCTTCTGCCCGCCCGACAGCCGCGCGCCGCGCTCGCCGACCACCGTGTCCAGTCCCTGCGGCATCCGGTCGATGAACTCCAGCGCGTTGGCGTCCCGCAGGGCCGCGCGCACGGTCTCCTCCGGCACGTCCTTCATCCCGTAGGTGACGTTCTCCCGGACGCTGCCCTCGAACAGGATCGACTCCTGCGGCACCACCGACAGCCAGGTGCGGTAGTCGCGCAGGTCCAGGGTCTCCATGTCGACGCCGTCCAGCAGGATGTGGCCGCTTGTCGGCCGCAGGAAGCCGATCACCAGGTTGAGCACCGTGGACTTGCCCGCGCCCGAACCGCCGACCAGCGCGATCGTCTCGCCGGGCCGCACGTCCAGGTCGAAGCCGTCCACCGACGGCAGGTCGCTCTCGGGGTAGACGTGGCGGACCCCGCGGAACTCGAAGCGGCCCACCACGCCGGCGACCGGCGCCTTCCCGTCGTTCTGTTCCAGGTCCGGCGCCTGGAGCACCTCGCCGATGGAGCGCACCGACTCCAGGCCCTTGCCGATCTGCGGGGTGAGGGTCAGCAGCGTGGTGACCGAGGCGGTGAGGCTGGAGAAGTACGCGCTGAGCATCACCACGGTGCCCGGTGTGACGCTCAGCCAGCCGTAGTAGGCCACCATCGCCGAACCCGCCAGGCACGCCACGCCGATGGCGTTGAGCACCACCCAGGCCAGCGAACCGAACCAGCCGTTGAGCCGGTCCAGCCGCAAGCCGGCGTGCAGGACCTCGCCCAGGGTGCGGTCCACCCGCAACAGGGCGGTGTTCTCCAGGCCGTGGGCCCGGGTGATGGGGATCAGCGTCGTCATCTCGCTGACCCGGGACGACAGTTGCTCGACCTGCTGGCGGAAGTCCTCGTTGCGGCTGCGCAGCCGGCGCCGCAGCTTGACCACGAGCAGGGCGGACGCCGGCACCACGACCAGGTACACCGGCAGGAACGCGGTCGCCTGCAAGCCGATGACGACGAGCCCGCCCGAGAGCGTGGCGATGGCGCCCAGGCCGTTGTCCGCGGTCTGCTGCGCCGCGGTCTCGATGGTCTCCACATCCCGGATCACCTTGGCCTGCAGCACCCCGGCGCTGACCCGGGAGTGGTAGCCGAGCGACAGCTGCTGCATCCGGTGGCACAGGGCGCTGCGCAGCCGGGTGCCGGTCCGCCGGATCGAGCCCTGCATGCACCGCACGTACGCCAGGTGCAGCGGCAGGTTGAGGGACAGGATGACCAGCAGCACCGCCGCGTTCCACCACAGCACCGATATCGGCTTGTGCTGGACGACGACGTCGACGACGTTCGCGGTGATCAGCGGCAGCAGCCACACGGGGGTGTGCTTGCCGAGGAAGGCCAGGACGGCCAGGCCGACCCGGCCGCGGTCGGGATGGAAGAGGTAGAGGAGGGTTCGTACAGGGTGCTCGCCACGGTAGCGGTGGCTGAGCGTGCCTTGCGGCAGCGCCATTGCGGGGCTCCTCGAATCACGTCTTCGCGGTAGAGCGGTGGAGAGCGCACCGCGGCCCCCTCGGCGCTGAGGCGAGCCGCTGCCCGTGCGCCCGCATGAATCCTAGGGGCGACAGCGGCGCCGGTGACACCTCGTTTCCCGGGCGGTCGGGGACCGGCGGCCGGAAGCGGACGCCGCACGTCACCCGGCCTTGCGGACCGTCGAGTTCGGCGCGGTCGGCCCGCCCGGCGCGATCCGTTCGGCCCGGCGTGAACGGCCGTCACCGGACAGGCGAGAGGGGCCGGGCGCCCCGCAGCACCCGGCCCCTCCTCAGGGATGTCAGCCGCGAACGGGCCGGAACCGCCGGTACAGCGACCCGCCCGCGATCAGCGTGCTGACGCTGCCCGCACCAGCCCAGCCCAGGCCGTCCGCACCGGTGTGCGCCAGCGTCGGAGCGGACTGCGCGACCGGCGCGGGCGGCGCCGGGATCGGCAGGTGCGCCGGCGGTGCGGCGTGCTGCGGCGGCGCCGACTCGCTGTTGACGCCGGTGTTGCCGGAGGCGGGGTTGCCCACGCCCACCACGTTCACCGAGTTGCCCACGACATTGACCGGAACGTCGATCGGGAGTTGCAGCATGTTGCCCGAGAGCAGGCCGGGGGAGCGGTGCGCGGCCCCTGACGCGTGCGCGCCGCCGCCCGACCGGGCACCGGAGGACGCCGCGGACTCGTCGGCCGCGGCGCCCGCGTGCCGCCCCTTGCGGGTCGCGTCCGCCTGCTGGTCCGGGTGTGCCCGGTCCGGCGTGCCGGGCGGGCACGCGGTGGTGTCCGACGTGTTCGCGCACGCGTTGCCCGACGCGGGGTTGAGCAGGCCGATCACGTCGATGGTGTTGCCGCACACATTGATCGGGATGTGCACCGGCACCTGCACGGAGTTGCCCGACAGGACCCCGGGCGAGCCCGCCGTGTCGCCGTCGGCCGCCGCGTCCGCCTGGGCGTAGCCTGCCGAGGCCAGTACGCCACCGGCGACCATCGCGGTGACGAGCCCCTTTCGGGCGAGCCTGTCCATACGCTTCCTGCCTTCCGGAAAACCTCAACGGACCGGATGTCCGCACCGGGGACAACGCGGCGCGGGGCCATTCGGGTCATGTCGCCCGGGCATTTCATCCCAACGGGTGACTCTCCGTTGACTGCCGGCCACGCGCCCCTCAGGCCGGGGTGATCCCGTACCCGGCGAGCCACTCCAGCAGGTCCGCGCGGGTCGCGGTGGCCAGCCGCCCGCCGGTGAACCGCGGGTCGTCGGTCACCTCGGCGACGGCGAAGGACGGGACCGCGAACGCCCGTGCGGCCGCCTCGGAGTCGAACTCCGCCTCGGCGAGCACCAGTCCGCGCAGCGGCTGCTCGAACACGTCGACGCCCAGCGGCGGCATGCTGTACCGGGTCTTGGCGAGCACCGCGGCCGGAAGGCCGGCGAACACCTGGTACTCGGCGAGGGACAGGTAGGCGGTGGTGATCGTCCCCTGCACCGCCCCCGGACGGTCGGCCGGGATCTTCTGGGTGAGCTTGAACTCCAGCTCGGCGCCCGGGCGTTCGACCCTGCGCAGCCGCATCCGGGTGCCGGTGAGATAGCGGTCGGTGATCCGCCGGGCCTCGGTGTACGGCAACGTGGGCGGGGCGGCGAGCAGGAAGCGCCGCTCCCGCTCCACCCGCGCGTACTTGCCTGCTGCAGGTTCCTCCATGCCGCCCACGGTACGGGTCCGCCCGCGGGCGGCGGGGAGGGGCCGCGGCGTCAGGCCGCCGACTCGCCCAGCTCCTCCGCGTCCGCGAAGGTGTGGCCCTCGATGTGCGCGCGGGCCGCCGTCAGGGCCGGGCCGATCTCCCGGGTGCCCGTCGACACGCACAACGTGTAGACGGTGTCGAGCAGTTGCTGCCGCACCTGCGGATCGACCCCGTCGACCACCTCGCCGCCCTGTGCCGTCTTGGATTGCCGGCGCCCGGTGAGTGCGCTGAGTGTCTCGTAGCGCTCCACCAGGGTTCGCAGTACGGTCGGGTGGGCCATCAACATGCTTGTACTCCTCGGTTCTCCGGCGAGTCCAGGCGCGTCTGCCCGCTTTCGGGACACCCATGCCCCCCGATGGTGCATTCAGCCGTGTGGTCTCCAACACACTGGCGGAGAAAGCCTCTTGACGGACGTTCTCGATCCGTGGCGGCGGGCCGGCCGCTGACGGCCCGTCCGGGACCGCAGCGGCGGCGCCCCAGGGCCGGTGCGGCACCGGAGGGGGACGCGGGCCGGGGGTGCAGGAGGCCCGCCCGGACAGCGATCCGGACGGGCCCGCTCGGGCACGTAGTGGGGCCGCGCCCCGCGCTGACCGGCAGGGGTCAGTCGATGCCGCGCAGGATGTGGGTCTCGGTCGGATCGTCCTCGTAGCCGGCGAGCCTGATGGGTGCGCACCGCGACCAGGTGTCCAGCGCGTGTTCCTCGTCCGCGAGCGAGGCGCCGTCACCGCCGCGCTCGCCCCACTTCTCCAGTGGCTTGACGTTGTCTCCTGACACCGGGCACTCCTTAGCGTCGCGTGGACCGGATACGCCGGACGCGGCCATGACACTCGCGTCGGCGCCCGGCATGAGGGATCCTTCGGGCGGTACGGACGCGGTGGCGCCTTGGTGTTGCCCTGCCGCGAGGCGGGGCAGAACCGGAAGCGCGGCCGAGGTGGCGACTCGTTCCGGGACGGGCTTCGGGGCCAGGTACTTCCCCGGGGAGCCTGCTCGTCCCGCTCAGCGTATGCGGCCGCGCCCCTTGCCACCAGCCGGTTTTCCTCACACCCGGCCCGGCCGGAACCGACCCGGCACCGCCGTGCACAGGCACGATTGCTACGGTTTCCCGTGCTCAACAGTGACAAGGCCCGCCGCGACCGGGTTCGGCCATCCGGGTCAGCGCCCGTGCCCCAGGCGGATGCGCAGCCCCGCTCCCGGCTCACCCGGATGCTCGCCGACATCACCCCGCTGCGGGTGAACCCCGACTTCCGCCGGCTGTGGTTCGGCAACACGGTGTCCTACATAGGCCAGCAGATGACGGCGATGGCCGTCGCCCTTCAGGTCTACGCGATCACCGGCTCCAGCTTCTACGTCGGCCTGGTGGGCCTGTGCTCGCTCGTCCCGCTCATCGTCTTCGGCCTGTACGGCGGGGCGGTCGCCGACGTCGTGGACCGCCGCAGGCTCGGCCTGATCACCGCGTGCGGCGCGACCGTGCTGTCCGCGGCGCTGGCCGTGGTGGCCATCGCCGGCCTGCGCTCGGTCGGGGTGCTCTACGCGATCGTCGCCCTCCAGGCGGTCTGCTTCGCCATGAACTCCCCGGCCCGCTCCTCGATGATCCCGCGGCTGCTGCCCGCCGAGCAGCTGCCCGCGGCCAACGCGCTGGCCTCGCTGGCCGGCGGGGTCGGGCAGATGACCGGGCCGATGCTCGGCGGCGTCTTCGTCGGCCTGTGGGGTTACCAGGCCGCGTACCTCATCGACGTCGCCGCGTTCACCGCGTCCCTGTACGCGATGTGGCGGCTGCCGGCGATGCTCCCGGGTGATCCGTCGCAGGAAGGCAAGGCGCCGCCGGCCGCCCGGCGCAGGCCTTCGGTCGTGGAGGGCCTGCGGTACCTCGCCTCCCGGCCGAACCTGCGCACCACGTTCGTCTCCGACCTGTGCGCGATGGTGCTGGCGCAGCCGCGGGTCCTGTTCCCGGCGATCGCCGGGCTCTGGTACGGCGGCGACACCCGCACGGTCGGCCTGCTCGCGGCGGCGCCCGCCGCGGGGGCGCTGCTCGGCAGCGTCTTCTCCGGCTGGCTCGGCCGGGTCCAGCGGCAGGGCATGGCCGTCCTGATCGCCGTCGCGTCGTGGGGTGCGGCCGTCGCCGTCTTCGGGCTCACCCGGAACCTCTGGCTCGGCCTGCTCTTCCTGGCTCTCGCCGGGTGCGCGGACACGGTCAGCATGGTGTTCCGCAACACGATGGTCCAGGCGGCCGCGCCGGACGACATGCGGGGACGGCTCCAGGGCGTCTTCCTCGTGGTCGTCGTCGGCGGGCCGCGCCTCGGGGACTTCCTCGCGGGGTCGGCCGCCGACGTCTTCACGCCGGCGGTGGCCGTGATCGGTGGGGGGCTGGCGTGCATCGTGGCGATCTCCCTGATCGCCGTTCTTCAGCCGTCGTTCCCCAAGTACGACGCGAGGCGGCCGGTCGCCTGAGGCCTCGCCTCCCGCTGGGGTTCCCTCGCCCCTACCTTCCCCTTGTCCCGGGGGGCCTTCCTCGCCCCGCAGTTCGCCCCCTTGCGGGGTTCGGGGTGCCCCGGGGGGGCTTTGCCGGCGTGCGGTCCGTGGTGGCTGGTCGCGCAGTTCCTCGCGCCCCTTTCGGGTTCCGGGGTGCCCCCGGGGGTGCTTTGCCGGGCGCGGGTCTCGTCCCGCCTGGTCGCGCAGTTCCTCGCGCCCCTGGCGGTGCATGTCCGGTGGGTGGGGTCGGGGCCGCCACGGGAGTATCTCCTCGGAACTGTGCGTGCGCCCTTGTCCTTTGGGCGGGCCATGTGTTTGCACAGTTCCTGCGGGGACACTCCCGCACCGTCCCCTCCCAGCCCGGCCCCCGTCTGCGGGAGGAATGGGTCCGGGGTGCGCCCCAACAGGGGCGCGGGGAACTGCGCGTTCAACCACAGCGACGCCGCACTCGGCAACGGCGGCCCGAGGGCACCCCGGGTTCCCGCCCCG
>WRCZ01000367.1 GCA_009783685.1 Actinomycetes bacterium | reverse complement strand
CTTCGGGGCCGCGCTGACCGCACTGTCCACGGCGGCCGCGACCTCGCTGCCGCCCCACCGGTTCGCCTCCGGCGTCGGGATGACCACGACGGCACGGCAGTTGGGCGGCGCGCTCGGCGTGGCGGCCACCGGCGCGATCCTCGCGGCCCACGCCGCGGGCGGACCGCAGGCGTTCCGCGACGTCTACCTGGCCTGCGCCCTGCTGGCCGCCGCCGCGGCGGCCGTCGGGCTCGCCATGGCCCGCACCCTTGCGAAGGAGTCCTGAGATGACCGGCACCACCCCTGATCCGTCCGGCTACGCCGCCGCGTACCCCGTGGAGGCGGCGGACCCGCACTGCCTGGGCCCGGACGCGAGCGCGGAACTGCTGCGCGGCGCGTCGTGGACGCGCTTCGCAGTGGTCGGCGACAGCCTCGCCGAGGGCCTGGGCGATCCCCTGCCGGGCTACCGGTTCGCCTCCTGGGCGGACCGGGTGGCGGAGGCGCTGCGCGCGGTGAACTCCGGCCTGGCGTACGCCAACCTGGGCGTGCGGGGCCTGACCGCGGCCCAGGTGCGGGCCGGCCAGGAGGACGCGGCGGCCCGGTTCGCGCCCGACCTGCTCTGCGTGGTCTGCGGCGGGAACGACCTGCTGCTGCCCGGCTTCTCCCCCGCCGTCCTGGAGAAGGAGCTGGACCTGCTGCTCTCCCGGCTGGCCGCCGAGGGCACCACCGTCTTCACCTACGCCCTCTCGGACGTCGCCAGGGCCGTGCCCGAGCTGCGCGGCGGCCCGCTGGACGCGGGCGTCGCCGTGCTCAACGACGTGACGCGGGCGGTCGCCGCACGCCACGGGGCGCTGGTGGTCGAGATGCACGGGCACCCGGCGTCCGGCGACCGCGACCTGTACAGCGCGGACCTGGTGCACTTCTCGGCCCGCGGGCACGCGGTGGCCGCGGCGGCCACCCTGCGGGCGCTGGCGGCCGGCGTGCTCGCCCAGCCGGGGGCTTGCCGTCCTGATTCCTATGGTTCAGCATAGGAATCAGGACGACAGGACGGGGAGCACCTCATGGGCGGCAAGGACCTGGCGTATTCGCCGGGCTTCGGCAACGAGCACAGCAGCGAGGCCGTCGAGGGCGCGCTCCCGGTGGGGCGCAACGCCCCGCAGCGCGCCCCCTTCGGGCTCTACGCCGAGCAGTTGAGCGGGACGGCGTTCACCGAGCCGCGCGCCCGCAACCGGCGCAGCTGGCTCTACCGCATCCGCCCGTCGGCGGCGCACCCGCCGTTCCTGCGCACCGGCAACGGCTCGCTGCGCAGCGCCCCGTTCCTCGACGTCGAGCCCGACCCCAACCGGCTGCGCTGGGGCCCGCTGCCGCTGCCGGAGGAGCCGACGGACTTCGTCCAGGGCCTGGTGACCGTGGGCGGCAACGGGGACGTGCTGCGCCGCGAGGGCATCGGCATCCACTGGTACGCGGCCAACCGGTCCATGGAACAGCGGGTGTTCTCGTCCTCCGACGGCGAGTTCCTGATCGTGCCGCAGGACGGCACCCTGCTGATCAGGACCGAACTCGGCGTGCTGCAGGCGGAACCGGGCCATGTGGCGCTCATCCCGCGCGGGGTGCGGTTCCGGGTCGAGTTGCCGGACGGCTCCGCCCGCGGCTACGTCTGCGAGAACTACGGGCAGCCGTTCCAGCTCCCCGACCTCGGCCCGATCGGCGCCAACGGCCTCGCCAACGCCCGGGACTTCCTCGCCCCGGTCGCGGCCTACGAGGACCGCGACGAACAGACCGAGGTGGTCAACAAGTTCGGCGGCAACCTGTGGGCCGCGGTCTACGACCACTCCCCGCTGGACGTGGTGGCCTGGCACGGCAGCCACGTCCCGTACCTGTACGACCTGCGCAGGTTCAACGTGCTGGGGTCGATCAGCTACGACCACCCCGACCCGTCGATCTTCACCGTGCTCACCTCGCCGTCGGACACCCCGGGCCTGGCCGGCGCCGACTTCGTGGTCTTCGCCCCGCGCTGGCTCGTCGGCGAGGACACCTTCCGGCCGCCGTACTTCCACCGCAACGTGATGTCGGAGTTCATGGGCCTGGTCGAGGGCGCGTACGACGCGAAGGCCGAGGGGTTCGTCCCCGGCGGCGCCTCCCTGCACAACATGATGTCCGCGCACGGCCCGGACCGGACCACGTTCGACCGGGCCAGCAGCGCGGAGTTGGTGCCGCAGAAGATCGACGACGGCCTGGCGTTCATGTTCGAGACGCGCTGGCCCGTGGTGCCCACCGAGTTCGCCCTGACGGCGGACCACCGGCAGCAGGGGTACGACTCGGTCTGGGAGGGGCTTGAGAGACACTTCCGACCGTGAACGCCTTCGCCCCCGACTCGCTGGTCCTGAACCGCAAGCTGCCGCTGTGGTACCAGGTCTCCCAGTCGCTGCGCGCCTCGATACTGGGCCGGCACCCGGACGCCCCGCTGCGCCTGCCCACCGAGGACGACCTCGCCCGCCACTACGGGGTCAGCGTCCTCACCATGCGCCAGGCCCTCAAGGAACTGGAGGACGAGGGGCTGATCTCCCGCCACCGCCGGCGCGGCACCTTCATCGAGCCGGGGGCGCAGCGCGGCGCCCCGGTCAAGCTGCTCGGCTCGGTGGACGCCATCGTCGCGCAGCAGTCCGGCGGGCGCACCACGGTGCTCGGGCACGGCCCCCAGCCGCTGCCGCCGGAGGCCGCCGAGCACTTCCCCGGCCTCACCGAGGCGACGGCGTACCGGCGGCTGCGCTGCGACGAGCAGGGCGAGCCCACCAACTGGGCGGAGAACTTCGTGCGTCCCGACCTCGGCGCGCGCATCGACGTCGCCGACCTGGAGCGCTGGCCGATGACCAAGGTGCTGCGGGACGCCCTGGGCGTGCGGATCAGCCGGATCACCGACACCGTCGAGGCCAGGCTCGCCGACCCGGAGACCGCCAGGCTGCTCCGGGTGCCGCTGCTCAGCCCGATACTGCACTACACCGGGGTGACCTACGACGAGTCCGGCCGGGTGGCGGACGTGGTGCGCATCCACTACCGGGGCGACCGCTTCTCGTTCACCGTCACCATGGAAGCGCCCTGATCCCGGCCCGCGGATCCGTGGCGGGACGCCGATCCGGGCCCGCGGATCCGTGGAGGGGCCCGGGTGCCCGTCAGTAGCATGCATGCGGTGAGCGACGACGCGCCTTTGCTGCACGACCTGATGCCCTGGGCGGTGCGCCCGCTGCGGATCGGCCGCGGCTGGCCGATGGCTCCGGAGCCGGCCTGCCTGCGGGCCCGCTGGGCCCTGCTCACGGCCGCGCCCGACGACGCGGCCCGCGGCGCGCTGCTGCACGCCAGCAGGGCCCGCGGCCTGCGCACCCCGGTCGCCCAACTGCCCGGGCACCGCACGCCCACCACCGCGCTGGCCCGCGAGGACGGGCCGTGCCCGGAGCCGGTGCGGGTGCAGCACGGCGCCTTCGACCGGCAGTGGCTGATCCCCGACCACCGGCTCATCGACGTGGCCAGGCCCGAGCTGTGGCGGGTCGCCGACGACCGGCAGGTGTTCGTCGTGGAGCAGGCACACCTGCCGGAGGTGCGCGAACCCGCCCTGTCCTTCTCCGCGTTGCTGCCCGACGGCCGCTCCCCCGCCGGCCGGCCGGGCTGGATACGCCCGCTGTTCCGCCGCCCCGGCGGCCGCGACCCCAACCTCGCGCCCGGCCTGACCGGTTGGCTGGCGGCCCGCTTTGGCACCCCGGTGGCGCCCGAGGACGTCCTCGCCTGGATCGCCGCCGCGGCACGGCCGGGCCCGGCCGGCTGCACCGTGCCGCTGCCCGAGGGCCCCGAGGTGTGGCGGGACGGACTGGCCCTGGGAGCACGGTCGTTGTGGCTGCACACCGGCGGCGAGCGGGCGGCGGACCCGGAAGGCGGCCGGGAGGAGGGGCGGCCGCGCCTGCCGGGCGGGAGCCGCCCGTACGTCCGCTCACCGCTGCCCGCCGTGCCGCGGCCCGGGGAACTCGCCTACGACGCCGAGGAGGGGGCGCTGCGGATCGGCGAGGGCCTCGTGGCGCCCGTCTCACCCGGCGCCTGGGAACTGACCGCGGGCGGTGTGGGGGTGCTGGAGCAGTGGTACGAGCGCCGCGCCGACCCGGGCTCCCCCGGCACCCTGGAGGCGCTGCGTCCGGCCGCCTGGACGCGGGCGGTCACCTCGGAACTGCTGGAGCTGATCAGCGTGTTGACGCTGCTGTCCGAGCTGCGCGAGGAACTCGCCGCGTTCGCCGAGCGGTTGGCGCACGTGGGACGTCCCGGTGCCGGCCCGCGGGACGGTGCGGGCGGCCTGCGCGGCTCCGGCGTGCTGCCGGTGCCCGCGGCGCGGCGCCGGCCCGCCTCGGTGCTGGAGCACCACGAGGAGGGCCCTGAGGGGCAGTTCACGCTCGTGTGAGGTCGCTACTGCTCCCCCGCCTGACTCCGGGTGCAGGGTGGGCGCCGGCTGGCGGGCGGCCCCGGCCGGGTGGGTGGATGCCGGAGTGCGCCGGCCCGGCACGGCGGCCGGGGTGCGGGGCGGGGAGTCCTGTCGTGCGCGCGGCCTTCGCCGCGGTCCTCTTCCTCGAATCCTCGAACTCGACGTCGTGGTCGCGGCGTTCCTGAGCGCGGTCGCCGGCTCCGGCGGGGAGGTGGCCGGAGACGGGGACACGGAACGGGCACGTCGCGACCGGACGTGCGGGCGGCGGGGCGCCGCGGTTCAGCGAGTCGTGGCGGTCAGCCGCGGTTGCCGAACAGCGAGCGCCGCAGCCTGCGCAGCGGGGCGAACAGCGAGACGCGCGCACCGCGATTGGCCTTGGTGTGCGGGGTGTTGCGCGACGTCAGCTCGCGCATGAGCACGGTCGCCTCTTCCGCCTGGCGCTGCGGGACGGCGGGCCCCGACAGCACCGCGAGATGCCGGTCCAGGCGCGCGCTGGACGCGCTGGTACCGCAGTTGATGGCAGGCACTCGCGGCCTGCTCGGCATCGCTATCTGTTCCATGACTCTCCCCACCCTGTCGAGGACACCCCGGCACGGGCAGGGTAACCCTATCGCCCCATCGCGTCACGCGTGCATCCCCAGCCGTCTCCCACGCCGGATTCACCTTCTTTTTAAGGGTGTTGACAACTCTGCGAGAGGTCCGCGCACGCCGGGCGGAGCCGCGCCGCGGCGCCGCGCACGACCCGCGAACGACCCGCGCCGCAGGTCAGGCGGCGGCAGCGAGCGCGGGCAGGTAGCCACCCGACTGGCCGGCGGCGGTCGGGTGGTACGACTCCTGGAGCGGCAGGGTCACGCTGTGCAACCAGGGGGTGTTCGAACACAGTTCGTGCCCGCGGAACGTCCCGCGGACGTCCGCGAAGGCGAAGCCGTGGTCGGCGGCGCGTTTGGCGATCACCCCGTCCAGGTCGTCGGCCGCCGCGTCGACGGCCTTGCGCGAGGCGTCGCCGATCCCCAGCAGGCAGTCGCCCGGCACCTGGTAGAGGTGCGGGTAGCCGAGGACCACCACCCGGGCGTGCGGCGCCCTGGCGTGGATCGCCGTGTAGGCGGCGTCGAGCAGGGCGGGCAGGCTGGTGTCGACAAAGCGCCTTGCCTGTGCGACGCGGTCCAGGCAGGTCGCTTCGGAGCGGAGCACACAAGTCGTCATGACGTCGGAGAAGCCGGCGTCGTTGCCGCCGGCGCTCACGCTGATCAGGGTCGTCGCGGCGTTCACCGGCCCGAGCTGCTTCGCGGCCACGTCCCGGGTCGACGCCCCCGCGCAGGCGGTGAAGGCGAAGGATGTCGGCGCGTGCGCGGCGGCCCACAGTGCCGGATAGGCGTTGCCGCTGCGCTTGCACGCACCGGAGGAGCCGTCGTAGCCGCCGGCCCCCAGGCCGCTGGAGTACGAGTCGCCGAGTGCGACGTAGCGCTGTCCCGCCGCCTGCGCCTGCCCCGTTCCGGCGACCGCCAGCACCGACGAGAGCAAGAAGGCGAAGAGGACGGACAGACGGGAGAGCGGGGACGCGAGGTGGCGCGGCGGCGGTGCGGGACGGCGGGATGGCATGGGTCCTCCGGGTGCCCGGTGAGTGATGCCGCGTACCTGTCCGCACGCATGTGCCCGTAATCCGCCCGTACGGTGGATTCGCCCGCTCAGGGGGCTGACGCGGCCGAGGCGGAAAAGCGCTGGGCGAATCGCGACCGGGTGCCGGATCATGGGGCCCATGCCCGTGACACCCGAGAAGCCGAGGAGGCAAGTGCCGCCCACCTCCCGCAGCAGGCAGAGCAGGTCCGCTGCGCAGGCCGCGGAGCCGCAGGACCCGCACCGCGTCCTGCCCGTCCACCTGCGCCTCGACGACAGCGACTCGCCGTCCGACGTCATCGACGCCCTGTTCCTGAGCCGGTTCACCACCGGGGAGCAGCCGTTCGCGCGGGGCGCGTCGCTGGACACCGTCAAGTCGGGGCTGACGCTGCTGCCGCCGGACGCGGTGGTGCTCCGCCAGGCGCGGGACAAGGACCGCAGCGCCATCCTCGCCGAGGGCGAAGGCTGGACAGTCCTGGTCTCCCGCTGGAGCCGCGGCGCGGACGTCACGGTCGCCGCCGTCACCGACGATCTCGCCGAGCGTGTCCTGCACTCCGCCGTCGACGACGCCGAGGACGAGCCGGAACCGCAGCCCGAGGCCGTCACCATGGGCTTCTGGTACGTCTCGCCGCGCCGCGGCCCGTACCGCACGACCCG
>WRCZ01000366.1 GCA_009783685.1 Actinomycetes bacterium | reverse complement strand
GGTGTGATCCCTCTCAGCGCACCAGCGCGTCGAGGAACGGGCTGGACAGGACCCGGTGGGGATCGAGCCGGTCGAGGACCGCCACCGCCTCGTCCCAGCCGGGGCCGCCCCCGGCCCGCAGAGAGGCGGGGATGGCGCCGCTGAGGACCTCGGGGGCCGACCATGCGGCGGTGTCGGTGTAGGCCCAGCCCTTGGACCACTCGACGCGGACCGTCGCCCGGTCCCCGTCCAGGGACAGCAGGAACTGCTCGATGTCGCGGTAGAAGCGGTGCAGCGCGGGCGTGCCGGGCAGGGAGAGGATGTCGATCCACACGGCGGTGTCGACGTCCGGCCGGTCGGGGCGCGGCCGCAGGGCGGACAGCAGCGGGGGCCGCGCGCCGGGGACGCCGCACACGGCCGGGTCCTCCAGGCCGGTCACCCGGATCTCCACCTGCCCGTTGACCGGGTACTCGCCGCGCGCCGCGTACTGGGCGAGCAGCGTGCGGTAGTGGTCGGCGAACCGGCTGACCACCCACTGCAGATCGGCGCGGCGGGTGAGAACGGCGTAGCCGTTGGCGGTCTCGCGCAAGGTGGTCGGCCGCACGTACTCCAGCAGGTTGCGGGAGGCGCCCCACAGGTCCGAGCGCAGGCCGTCCGCCAGCAGGTGGGTGAGCACGTCGCCGGTCAGCACGTCCCGCACGAGGGTCCCCGAGAGCAGGACGTCGGTGATGTCGCCGGTCAGCGCGACCTTGGCCAGCAGGTACTGGACCTGCCCGAACAGCGGCGCGCTCGCCCAGGCACCGGAGACCAGGTCCCCGGCCAGCCGGGCCACCGGCTCGGGGAGGGAGTCGGAGAAGGGGTAGTTGTAGGGAGCGTCGACGGCGCGGGCGGCGAAGGGCCGGTTCGGGGTGACGCTCCAGGTCTTCAGCCAGGGCCGGTCGGTGAAGGCGAACCAGATCGCCTCCACCCGTCCGGTGCCGTCGACGAAACCGGCCAGCGTCCGCGTGCCGGCCGGGGCGCCGGGCGCGGCGAAGAGTTCGGTGGCGGGGATGTCCAGGAGGGACCGGCAGCGCAGGTTGGCGTCGGCGCCGACCCGCAGGACGGCCTCGGTGACGAACGAGCGGCCGAGGTGGGTGAGGAGGGCGGCGCAGTCGGGCTCGGCCCGGCCCACGGTCCGCAGGGTGTAGCGGCCGGCGCCCCCGTCCCAGACGACCGCGGTCAGTTCGGTGACCAGGTTGCTCAGCGAGCCGTAGCCGTGGCCGGGCGGCGGGCTCTCGCCGGTGGCGGCGGTGGCCGTGCCGTGCGCGCCGATGGCGAGCGCGCCGCCGACCGAGAGGTCGCCGGGCGCCGGCGCGGCGGTGACCCCGTAGCCGCCGGCGCCGGCGAACGCGAGCAGTGCCTCCAGCGAGGCACCGGCCTGGACCCGGACGGCGGCCGACCCGTCGGCGGCCTGCTGCTCCAGCGACATCGCGGTGAGGTGCGCGGTGGTGTCCAGCAGGAGGACCTGGGCCGAGCCGGGCGTGCCGGCGGCTACGGTGAGCGGGGCCCAGCCGTGCCGCTGCCCCTGCGCGCGGACCGTCCAGCCCGCGCCGTAGGCCCAGTTGACGGCGTCGAGCACCTCCTGGGCGGTGCGGGGCGCGCAGGTCCACAGCTCGTCGGTGCGGATCTCTCCGGCCCAGTTCTGGTAGACGCGCTGGTGGACGTCGAGCCCGGCGGGGAATCCGGGCGGCGGCCCCGAGACAGCGTGGGCGCTGCCCGGCCGGGCCAGCCCGCGCAGGAGCCAGACCGCGCCGCCCGCGGCGGCCGACGACGCGAGCAGCGTGCGGCGGGACAGCCCGCCGCCGTGCTGCGAACTCCCCGACCGCTCCTCGGCCATCGCCGCCACCCCTCCCTGCCCGCCCGGGTCCGGCCCTGGCGGGCCGGTCGAGCACGCACGGTACCCAGCGGCGCCAACCCCCCGCCGCCGCAAGGCCGTTCAGGTCACGCGAACGAGTGGACGTCCCCGGCGAACCGGCCCCTCGCCGGCCGGTCCTGCCGTACGGGAGGCGGCGACCCGCCCGGCCCGGCGGCTACTCGAACCGGGCCAGGTCGCCCGCCCCGCGGCGGACGATCTCGCTCTCGCCGCTGGAGAAGTCGACGACGGTGGTGGGTTCGGTGCCGCAGTCGCCGGAGTCGACCACCGCGTCCACCACGTGGTCGAGCCGCTCCTTGATCTCCCAGCCCTGCGTCAGCGGCTCGGCCTCGTCGGGGAGCAGCAGGGTGCTGGAGACCAGCGGTTCGCCGAGTTCGGCGAGCAGCGCCTGCGTCACCACGTGGTCGGGGATGCGGACGCCGACGGTCTTCTTCTTGGGGTGCAGCAGCTGGCGCGGCACTTCCTTCGTCGCCGGCAGGATGAAGGTGTAACTGCCGGGCGTCGCCGCCTTGACGGCCCGGAACACGTCGTTGTCGATCTGCACGAACTGGCCCAGCTGCGCGAAGTTCTGGCAGACCAGGGTGAAGTGGTGCCGGTCGTCGAGATGCCGGATCGAGCGGATGCGGTCGATGCCGTCGCGGTTGCCCAGCCGGCAGCCCAACGCGTAGCAGGAGTCCGTGGGGTAGGCGACCAGTCCACCGGACCGGACGCTGTCGGCCACGGCGCTGATGATGCGTGGCTGGGGGTTTTCCGGGTGTACGTCGAAGTAGCGTGCCATCGGCCAAGCCTATGGGGGCCGGCCCGGATCGGCGCCGCCGTCGGGGCTGATGTCGCCGCCGAAGCCCCGCGGGCCCCCTGTTCGTCCGGGGACTCCCCCTGCCGTTCCCGGCAACACCCGGTGCGGGCGGGTCAGTTCAGCGGGAGCATCGCGACGGTGACGGCGGCGAGGAGCGCCGCGTAGGCCCGGGCGTGGGCGCTGTCGGAGATCCTCGGCGGCCGGCGGCGGAGCACGGCGATCACGGGCAGCGCGCCCAGCAGCAGGGCCGCGGCCGCGCGCAGGTCGACCGTGCCGACCAGGGGCACGGACGCGTGCGCGGTGACGGCGGCGGCTGTGGCTGCGTCTGTGGCGGGGGAACAGCTCAGCGACACGACGGCGGCGGGGAGCGCGACGGCCAGGGTCAGGGGGTTGGCGAGCACCGTGGCCACGTGCATCGTGTGACCGGCCCGGCGCATGGCGGGAACGGTCATGACGCTGCCGCCGACGCCGAGGAAGGCCGCTATGGCGCCGATCGGTGCGCCGAGGGCGTTCGGCAGTCTCCTCGGTTCGGCCGTCGCCGTGTGACCGCTGCGGGGGCGCAGGAATCCGGGGCGTGCCAGCAGGTCGGCGAGCGTCGTGGCCACGTAGGCGACGAAGGCCCAGCGGACCGGCTCGGCCGGCGCCCTGAGCGAGGCGAGCGCGCCGAGCGCGCCACCGGCGGCGAGAAGGGTGATGAGCGGGCCGCTGCCCCGCAGCCGCGCAAGGGTGCTGCGGGGGGTGACGGCGGTCGCGAACGCCGCGCTCACCACCATGACGGCGAGCGAGGTGGCCGTCGCCACCCGCATGGCGTCCGTGCCGAGGGAGGCGTCCGCCCGGATGACGACGGGCACGGCGACGAAGCCCCCGCCGAATCCGAAGAGCACGGTGGTGAGCCCGGTCAGGACTCCGATGCCGAACAGCACGAGAAGTGTCACGCCCACCACTGCACCAAAGGCACGGCGTGTCCCGCATGCGATGGTCGGCAGAGTTCTTTCGCGTCTCGGCCAGTAGGCTGGGAGCGTGAAGAACACCGCCCTCGCGGATGTGGACCGGCTGGAGCGGGCGGTGCTGCCCATCAGCACGGCCTACGCCCCCGACCAGGTGCTGGACTGGCACGAGCACCGCCGCGCCCAGTTCCTCTACGCCGGGAGCGGCGTGATGACCGCCGACACCGCGGACGGTTCCTGGACCGTCCCGGCCGAGCGCGCCCTGCTCATCCCCCCGGCGACCGAGCACCGGGTCCGCATGCTCGGCGTCACCACCCGCAGCCTGTACATCGAGCCGGCCGCCGTGCCGTGGTGGCCGGCCACCTGCACGGTGGTGGACGTGCCGCCGCTCCTGAGGGAACTGCTCGGCGCCGCCGCCGAGTTCGGTCCCGCGTACGACCTTCACGGGCGCGAGGGACACATCGCGTCGCTGCTGCTGTACGAGATCGCGTCGCTCGCACCGCTCCCCCTGCACATCGGCCTTCCCGTATCGCCCGATCTCGCGTCCCTGTGCCGGGGATACCTCGCGGCCCCGGACGTGACCGTCACCAACGGCATGTGGGCCGCGCGGACGGCGATGAGCGAGCGCGCCTTCACCCGGCGATTCCGCACCGAGACCGGGCGCAGCCCGGCCAACTGGCGGGCGCACGCCCGGCTCCTGGCCGCGCTGCCGCTGCTGCACTCCGCGTCGGTCACCGACGTCGCCGGCCGTCTCGGCTACGGCTCGCCCGCCGCGTTCACCGCCGCGTTCACCCGCGCCTTCGGCGCGCCGCCGTCCCGCTTCCACCATGCGCAGGCCGGCACGCCGTCCCCGTCGCCCACTCCACCGGGGCAGTCCTCCCATCTTTGACGGCCTTGAGCCGAACAGAGAGCGCACATTGGATCAGACCACTCGGTAAAGATTCCTCAGTAGCGGCACACGTTGTGTGCGAGGTCTGGACACCGAGCCCGGGAGCCGACTAAATCCCTCCTATGTCAGATGTCAGATGTCCTCGCTGATACCCCACCTCTGAAAGGAGGGGATCGCCGATGCGTGTCCGCACGCACCTGCTCCTCACCTCCGTCGTCTTACTCGTTCCCGCCCTGGCTCCCGTCGCGACGGCGACGGCCGCGAGCGCCGCCCCGGCGGCGTACTACGTCGACTGCGGGGCCACGGCCTCCGGCGACGGCAGCCCGTCCGCGCCGTGGAACTCGCTGGCGCCGGTCAACGCGCGCACGTTCGCGCCGGGCGACGCGATCCTGCTGGCCCGGGGCTCGACCTGCACCGGGCAGGAGCTCGCCCCCAAGGGCTCCGGCTCGGCGGGCCTGCCCATCACGATCGACGCCTACGGCACCGGCGACCTGCCGAAGCTCGCCGGGAACGGCCAGGTCACCGATGTCGTCTCGCTGTCGAACCAGCAGTACTGGGAGATCCGCGACCTCGACGTCTCCAACCACGGCGCGACCGCGGCCACCCGGCGCGGGGTCCACATCACCCGCACCGACGCGGGGACCGGCACCCACTACGTCGTCGAGGGCCTCGACGTCCACGACATCAACGGGGACCGGAACAAGAAGGACGACAACGCGAGCGCCGGCATCTTCTTCGAGGTGCTCGGCACCACCACGCCCACCAACTTCGACGACGTCCTCGTCGCGAACAACACCGTGCACACGGTCGACCGCTACGGCATCCACTTCTGGACCCGCTGGATGCAGCGCCCGCAGCTGAACAACGCCAACTGCGGTACGGCGTGCGGCGCGTGGGATCCGCAGACCCATGTGGTGGTGCGCGGGAACACCGTCACGGACATCGGTGGCGACGCCGTCGACCTGCACCACACCTCCGGCGCCCTGGCCGAGGACAACCGCATCGACGGGTTCCGGCTGAACACGTCGAGCTGCGCGGCCGGGTTGTGGGGCTGGAACACCGACGACGCCGTCTACCAGTACAACGAGGTCAGCGGCGGCCGCAGCCAGTGCGACGGGCAGGGGCTGGACCTGGACGAGGCCAACATCCGCACCACGTACCAGTACAACTACAGCCACGACAACGAGGGCGGCTTCCTGCTGCTGTGCAACGGCGCCGGGTCCACCACCGACGGGAACGTCGTCCGGTACAACATCAGCCAGAACGACCAGGGACAGCTGCTGGAGTTCGTCTGCGGCAAGCTGACGAACACCCAGATCTACAACAACACCTTCTACGTGGGCAAGGACGCCCAGATCATCGCCAACGGCAACGGCTCCGCGGCGGCCAACGAGGTGCTGCGCAACAACATCTTCTACGTCGCGGCCACCGGCGCCTCCTACGTGACGCCCGGCAGCCTCGGGTTCGACGCGAACGTCTTCTACGGGCAGCACCCCGCCGGCGAGCCCGCCGACCCGCACAAGATCACCGCTGACCCGCAGCTGGCCTCGCCCGGGACCGCCACCTCCCGCGCGGACCTGGGCGGTTACCGGATCGCGGCCGGCTCTCCGGCCGCCGGCAGCGGACTCGACGTGCTGCCGGCCGACAGCAAGGACATCTTCGGCAACCTCGTGCGCGCCGGGTGCCTGCCCGACCGCGGCGCGGACCAGGTGACGGCTTCCTGCGTCCCCGAAGGCGGCAAGACCTATGCGGTCTCGGCGGGCGGGAAGGCCGTGGACGTGCCCGGATCGACCACGGTGGCCGGCACCCAGCTGATCGTCTGGACCGCGCACGGCTCCGCCAACCAGCGGTGGACGGCGGTGGCGGAGAGCGACGGCAGCTTCTCGCTGCGCAGCGCGAGTTCGGGGCTGTGCGCGGACGTGGAGGACAACAGCAAGGCCGCCGGGTCCCATGTCATCCAGTGGTCGTGCAGCGGCGCCGCCAACCAGCGCTGGAAGGCGGCGCCCAGCGGGTCCGGGTACACCCTCACCGCGGTCAGCAGCGGTCTGCTGCTCACGGCGGCGGCCATCACCGACGGGACCGGCCTGACCCAGCAGCCGGCCTCGGCGCCGGGCAACCACGTCTGGACGTTCGCCCCGCTGTCCTGAACGGCCGTTCGGGCCGCCGACCCCGCCGCGTGCGGCCGGGTC
>WRCZ01000365.1 GCA_009783685.1 Actinomycetes bacterium | reverse complement strand
ATCTGCTCGATGCGGCGGTTGATGTGGCGCTTCTCCATCTTGAACTCGGGGATGCCGTAGCGCAGCAGCCCGCCGATGCGGTCGGCCCGCTCGTAGACCGCGACGGTGTGGCCGGCGCGGGTGAGCTGCTGGGCGGCGGCCAGGCCCGCCGGGCCCGAGCCGATGACGGCCACCGTCTTGCCGGACAGCCGCTCCGGCGGCTGCGGGGTGACGTCGCCGCTGTCCCACGCCTTGTCGATGATGGTGACTTCGACGTTCTTGATGGTGACGGCCGGCTGGTTGATGCCGAGCACGCACGCCGACTCGCAGGGCGCGGGGCACAGCCGCCCGGTGAACTCCGGGAAGTTGTTGGTGGCGTGCAGCCGCTCGGAGGCGGCCCGCCAGTCCTCGCGGTAGGCGTAGTCGTTCCACTCGGGGATCAGGTTCCCGAGCGGGCAGCCGTTGTGGCAGAACGGGATGCCGCAGTCCATGCAGCGGCCGGCCTGCTTGCTGATGATCGGCAGCAGGCCGCCGGGGACGTAGACCTCGTTCCAGTCCTGCCTGCGCTCCTCGACCGGGCGGGTCGGGGCGGTCTCACGGCCGGTGGTGAGGAAGCCCTTGGGGTCAGCCATGTGCCGCCTCCATCATCTTCGCGGTGGTCTCGGACTCGGAGAGTCCGGCCTGCTCGGCGGCGTTCTTGGCGGCGAGCACTGCCTTGTAGTCCCTCGGCATGACCTTGCCGAAGCGGGTGAGGGCGCCGCCCCAGTCGGCGAGCAGCCGCTCGGCGACGGTGGAGCCGGTCTCCTCGAAGTGGCGGCGCACGACGTCGTGCAGCCACGTGATGTCGTCGGCGTCGAGCGCCTCGACCCCGACCATGCCGGTGTTGACGTTCTCCGTGACCAGGTCGAGGACGTACGCGATGCCGCCGGACATGCCGGCCGCGAAGTTCCGCCCGGTGGCGCCGAGGACGACGGCCCGGCCGCCGGTCATGTACTCGCAGCCGTGGTCGCCGACGCCTTCGGCGACCACGGTGGCACCGGAGTTGCGGACGCAGAAGCGCTCGCCGGTGCGGCCGCGCAGGAACAGCTCGCCGGCGGTGGCGCCGTAGGCGATGGTGTTGCCGGCGATCGTCGAGTACTCGGCGAGGTGGTCCGCGCCGCGGTCGGGGCGGACCACGATCCGGCCGCCGGACAGGCCCTTGCCGACGTAGTCGTTGGCGTCGCCCTCCAGCCGCAGCGTGATGCCGCGGGGCAGGAACGCGCCGAAGGACTGGCCGGCGGAGCCGGTGAGGGTGATGTCGACGGTGTCGTCGGGCAGGCCGGCGCCGCCGTACTTCTTGGTCACCTCGTGGCCGAGCATGGTGCCGACGGTGCGGTTGACGTTGCGCACCTGCACCTGGGCGCGGACCGGGGCGCCGGACTCCAGCGCCTCGGCGGCGAGCTGGATCAGCTCGTTGTCGAGGGCCCGGTCCAGGCCGTGGTCCTGCTCGGTGGTGCGGTGCCGGGCCGCGCCCTCGGGCAGTTCCGGCACGTACAGCAGCGGGGCCAGGTCCAGGCCCTGCGCCTTCCAGTGGTCGACGGCGCGGGTCGCGTCGATCAGCTCGGCGTGGCCGACGGCCTCCTCGATCGAGCGGAAGCCCAGCTCGGCGAGGATCTCGCGGACCTCCTCCGCGATGAACTCGAAGAAGTTCACCACGAACTCGGGCTTGCCGCTGAAGCGTTCGCGCAGCACCGGGTTCTGGGTGGCGACGCCGACCGGGCAGGTGTCGAGGTGGCAGACGCGCATCATCACGCAGCCGGAGACGACCAGCGGCGCGGTGGCGAAGCCGAACTCCTCGGCGCCCAGCAGCGCGGCGATCACCACGTCGCGGCCGGTCTTGAGCTGGCCGTCGGTCTGCACCACGATGCGGTCGCGCAGGCCGTTGAGCAGCAGCGTCTGCTGCGTCTCGGCCAGGCCCAGCTCCCAGGGGCCGCCGGCGTGCTTGAGCGAGGTGAGCGGCGAGGCGCCGGTGCCGCCGTCGTGGCCGGAGATCAGCACCACGTCGGCGTGCGCCTTGGACACGCCGGCGGCGACGGTGCCGACGCCGACCTCGGAGACCAGCTTGACGTGGACCCGCGCCCTGGGGTTGGCGTTCTTCAGGTCGTGGATGAGCTGGGCGAGGTCCTCGATGGAGTAGATGTCGTGGTGCGGCGGCGGGGAGATCAGGCCGACGCCGGGGGTGGAGTGCCGGGTGCCGGCGACCCACGGGTAGACCTTGTGGCCGGGCAGCTGGCCGCCCTCGCCGGGCTTGGCGCCCTGCGCCATCTTGATCTGGATGTCGTCGGCGTTGACCAGGTACTCGGAGGTGACGCCGAACCGGCCGGAGGCGACCTGCTTGATCGCCGAGCGCCGGGCCGGGTCGTACAGCCGGTCCGGGTCCTCGCCGCCCTCGCCGGTGTTGGACTTGCCGCCCAGCTGGTTCATCGCGATGGCCAGCGTCTCGTGCGCCTCGCGGGAGATCGAGCCGTACGACATGGCGCCGGTGGAGAACCGCTTGACGATCTCGCTGACCGGCTCGACCTCCTCGACCGGCACGGACGGCCGCTCGGCGGACAGGGCGAACAGGCCGCGCAGCGTCATCAGCCGCTCGGACTGCTCGTTCACCCGGTCCGTGTACTGCTTGAAGATGTCGTAGCGCCGGGTGCGGGTGGCGTGCTGCAGCCGGAAGACGGTGTCGGGGTCGAACAGGTGCGGTTCGCCCTCGCGGCGCCACTGGTACTCGCCGCCGATCTCCAGCCGGCGGTGCGCGGCCGGGATGCCGGAGGCCGGGTAGGCCTTGGCGTGCCGGGCGGCGACCTCGGCGGCGATCACGTCGATACCGGCCCCGCCGATCTTGCTGTCGGTGAGGTGGAAGTAGGTGTCGACGAAGTCGGACTCCAGGCCGATGGCCTCGAAGACCTGCGCGCCGCGGTAGGACGCCACGGTCGAGATGCCCATCTTGGACATGACCTTCAGCACGCCCTTGCCGAGCGCCTTGATCAGGTTGGCGATGGCCGCTTCCGGCTCGATGCCCTGGAGGAAGGTGCCGGCGCGCACCAGGTCCTCGACGGACTCCATGGCCAGGTAGGGGTTGACCGCGGCGGCGCCGTAGCCGATGAGCAGCGCGACGTGGTGGACCTCGCGCACGTCGCCGGCCTCGACGAGCACGCCGACCTGGGTGCGCTGCTTGGTGCGGATCAGGTGGTGGTGCACCGCGGAGGTGAGCAGCAGCGACGGGATCGGGGCGTGCTCGGCGTCGGAGTGCCGGTCGGAGAGCACGATCAGCCGGGCGCCGTCCTCTATGGCGGCGTCCGCCTCGGCGCAGATCTCGGCGAGCCGGGCGGCCAGCGCCTGCCCGCCGCCGGTGACCCGGTACAGGCCGGAGAGCGTCGCGGCCTTCATGCCGGGCATGTCGCCGTCGGCGTTGACGTGGATGAGCTTGGCCAGCTCGTCGTTGTCGATCACCGGGAACGGCAGGGTGATGTTGCGACAGGACGCCGGGCTCGGCTCCAGCAGGTTCCCGGACGGGCCGATGGTGGAGATCAGCGAGGTGACGAGCTCCTCGCGGATGGCGTCCAGCGGCGGGTTGGTGACCTGCGCGAACAGCTGGGTGAAGTAGTCGAAGAGCAGCCGCGGCCGGTCGGACAGCGCGGCGATCGGCGAGTCGGTGCCCATCGAGCCGATCGGCTCGGCGCCGGCGCGGGCCATGGGCGCGAGGATGACCCGCAGCTCCTCCTCGGTGTACCCGAAGGTCTGCTGGCGGCGGGTGACCGAGGCGTGGGTGTGCACGATGTGCTCGCGCTCGGGCAGGTCGGCCAGGTCGATCAGCCCGCCGTCCAGCCACTCGCTGTACGGGTGCTGCGCGGCCATCTCGGCCTTGATCTCGTCGTCCTCGACGATCCGGTGGGTGACGGTGTCGACCAGGAACATCCGGCCCGGCTGGAGCCGGCCCTTGCGGACGATCGTGCCGGGGTCGATGTCCAGCACGCCGGACTCGGAGGCGAGCACGACCAGGCCGTCGTCGGTGACCCAGTAGCGGCCGGGACGCAGGCCGTTGCGGTCCAGGACCGCGCCGACGACGGAGCCGTCGGTGAAGGTGACGCAGGCCGGGCCGTCCCAGGGCTCCATCAGCGTGGAGTGGTACTGGTAGAAGGCGCGGCGGGCCGGGTCCATCGAGCCGTGGTTCTCCCACGCCTCGGGGATCATCATCAGCACGCTGTGCGGCAGCGACCGGCCGCCGAGGTGCAGCAGCTCCAGCACCTCGTCGAAGGAGGCGGTGTCGGAGGCGCCGGGCGTGCAGATCGGGAAGATCCGGTCGAGGTCGCCGGCGAACAGCTCGCTGGCCAGCTGCGACTCGCGGGCCCGCATCCAGTTGCGGTTGCCCTTGACCGTGTTGATCTCGCCGTTGTGCGCGACGAACCGGTACGGGTGGGCGAGCGGCCAGCTCGGGAAGGTGTTGGTGGAGAAGCGGGAGTGGACCAGGGCGATGGCGGTGGCGAACCGCTCGTCGGACAGGTCGGGGAAGAACGGCTCCAGCTGGCCGGTGGTGAGCATGCCCTTGTAGACGACGGTCCGGGCGGACAGCGACGGGAAGTACACGTCGGCCTCGCGCTCGGCGCGCTTGCGCAGCACGAACGCGGGGCGGTCCAGCGCGATGCCGGAGCGGGTGCCCTCGCTGTCGGTGACGAACAGCTGGGAGATGTAGGGCATGGTCGAGCGGGAGGTGGCGCCCAGCAGGTCGGGGCCGACCGGGACCTCGCGCCAGCCGAGGACCGTCAGGCCCTCTTCCGCGGCGATCCGCTCGATGGCGTCGACGGCCTTGGTGCGGTCCTCGTGCTCGACGGGCAGGAAGCCCAGACCGACCGCGTACTGCCCGGCCTCGGGCAGCTCGAAGCCGGTGACGGCCCGCAGGAAGGTGTCCGGGATCTGGACAAGGATGCCCGCGCCGTCGCCCGAGTCGGGCTCGGCACCGGTCGCGCCGCGGTGTTCCAGGTTGCGCAGGACGGTCAGCGCCTGCTCCACGAGCCCATGGCTCGCCTCGCCGGTGAGGGTGGCGACAAAGCCGACGCCGCAGGCGTCGTGCTCGTTGCGGGGGTCGTACATCCCCTGCGGGGCGGGGTGCCCGTCCATGAACGCGGAACGCGAACGCATGGCTCTCCCGTCGTCGTCTGTGGCTGGTATGCATCGCCCGTCATAGGCATGTGCAACAGGGACGACGTTGGCCCTCTGCGATTTCGTGCAGGTTACATGATGGCCGAGTGTTCGAGAAGCGGATATGTGATTCCAGCATGTGGACACACCGGGGGCGTGAGAGATCATTTCTGGCCAGCATGACGCTGGATGAGTCCGAGCTGTTTGTGAGGGTTACGCGGCCTGGCGACTCTGCCGACGCGTTTTCCACTAATGCCCGGTCGGTCCCGCCCTGAAACAACCAGGAAACCCGCTCCTTCGCGCGGGCCCTGCGGGCCCACCGGGGAGCGGGTTCTGCCGGGCCTGCACGGAGCGGGCCCGAGGGGCGCCGGACCGGCGGTGCGCAGGGTCCGGCACGGCAATGCTGAAGGCGCGCCTAGCCGACGGCCGAGCCGATGAGGGCGCCGATGCCGAAGGTGACGGCGGCGGCCGCGCCGCCGAGGACCAGCTGGCGCATCCCGCTGAACCACCAGGAGCGCGCGGTGACCCGGGCCACCGCCGCCCCGCAGCCGAAGAGTCCGACCAGCGCGAGCAGCACCGCGGGCCACAGCGCCGAGGCGCCGAGCAGGTACGGCAGCACCGGCAGCAGCGCGCCGAGTGCGAAGGAGGCGAACGAGGACGCGGCGGCGACCAGCGGCGACGGCAGGTCCGTGGGGTCGACGCCCAGCTCCTCGCGGGCGTGGATCTCCAGCGCCTGCTCCGGGTCGGCGGACATCTGGCGGGCCACCTCGTGGGCCAGCTCGGGCTCCACCCCGCGGGCCACGTAGAGGGAGGCCAGCTCGCGCAGCTCGTCCTCGGGGTTCCGGTCCAGTTCGAGCCGCTCGATGGCCAGCTCGGCCTCGACCAGCTCGCGCTGGGAGGCCACCGAGGTGTACTCGCCGGCCGCCATGGAGAACGCGCCGGCCGCCAGGCCCGCCAGGCCCGTCACCACCAGGGTGTGCGAGCCGACGTTGCCGCCGGCCATGCCGGTCATCAGGGCGAGGTTCGACACCAGTCCGTCCATCGCGCCGAACACCGCGGGCCGCAGCCAGCCGCCGCTGACGTCACGGTGCGCGTGGTGCGGGACGTGTTCGGGAGCCGGGCCCCCGACCTCGACGCCCCCTGCGATTGCGGTGCTCATGCCTACCTCTCCCCCGGGCACTTCCCTGCCCACACGTCGGAAACCTCCGTCACCGTACGCGGAACGCGACACCGCCGCCAGCAAGGAAAGGCTGCCCTGACCTGGGAATACGTGTCAGGCAGGGCGGTGTCGCGGGCCCGCGGGAGAGGCGTCGGGGGCCGGGGAGAGGTACTGCTAACTGGGCTTTACCGCAGGCGAGGGCTGCTCGGCGACGGCCTGCGCGGCCGCCTCCGGCCCGTCGTCCGCGGGCTTGTCGAGCGCCACCGGGGACGCCTCGGCGTCCTCGTCTGCGGCCGCCGTGCCCTCAGCGCTCTCCGCACTCTCAGCGCCCTCGGCACCGGCTTCCGCGTCCGCGGCGTCGCTCGTGCCGGCGGCGGCCTCGGAGGCGTCGTCGCCCGACTCGGCGGCGTCGGCCAGCTCCACCGCGT
>WRCZ01000364.1 GCA_009783685.1 Actinomycetes bacterium | reverse complement strand
TTCGGCCTCGCCGCGGCCGGCCGGCACCACATCCTGGCGCTGGGCGCCGCCGCCATCGTGCTGGACATGGCCGTGCAGACCACGCTCGTCCTCGGCCAGCAGGTCGTCTACCAGCTCGACGGCCGGGCCAGGGCCCGGCTCAACAGCGCCTACATGGCCACGTTCTTCCTCGGCGGAGCGATCGGCTCTCAGGCGGGGTCCTACGCCTACCACGCGGGCGGCTGGACGGCCGTCGCCGCCTTCGGCGCCGCGCTGCCGGTCCTGGCCCTCCTCCTCTGGGCCACCGAACGCCGCCGTGCCTGACGGCTGCCGTGCGTGAACGCCGCCGTGCCTACCGGCGATCGTGCCTGAACGCCGCCATGCTGACGGCCGTTGGGCCGCCCGGCCGCTGCTGCGCCCCCGCCGGGCCCTACGGCGGCGTCACGTCCGCGCCACCACCGCCAGGATCTCCGGCAGCCGGTCCAGCAGCTTCGGCGCGGTCAGCCGCAGGGCCAACGCCGCCACGGCCAGGCCGTACACCGCGCCGAACGGCAGCACCGTCCACAACAGGGCGTGGTGACCGGTGAGATGGAGGGTGACGGTGAGCGCGAGCACGGGCAGGCTCATCGCGGCGCCGGTCAGGGTGCCCCCGAAGACGTTGAGCGCGACCAGCCCGCCCTGGCCGGGAGCGGCGTTGCCGAACGGGTTGTCCTGCGGCACCGCGTACGGGAAGCGGACGCTGGCGTAGGCACCGGTGCCTATCAGCGAGCCGAGGAACGCCAGCGACAGCCCGAGCGTCTCGGGCAGCGCCTCCGTCCGGCCGAGCAGCAGCGCCGCGCCCACGGTGACCACGGTGATGTACGGCACCGCGATGAGCGCAAGGGTCAGGGCACGGCCGCGCAGTTCCAGGGCGGCGTCCTTGCGCGTGGCCAGCGTCGCGGAGACGATCCAGAAGGCCGAGCTGTCCATGCCGAACTGGTTGTACATCTGCATGCCGAGCAGGCCGCCCGCCCACAGGCACTGGTAGATCGTGCCGTGCTGCACCACCGCGACCAGCGGCAGCAGCAGCCCGATGGCCAGGCCCGTCGCCAGCGTGGCGCGCGAGCGCGGATCGCGCCACAGGTAGCGGAACTGCCGTTCCATCACCGGCGCGGTGCGGCCCGCGACCAGCCGCCGCGGCAGCAGGCCCGCCGGTCCCGCCGGGCGCTCGCCGCGTCCGGCAGCGGCGGCCGAATCGCCGGAGCCCCCCGCGCGGCGCGACCGCGGCACCCGTCCCTCGCCCCCCTCGGGGCCCGACTGGATGGTCGACGCGTCCGGCGACACCATGAGCCGGAACAGGCTGCGGTGCCACCAGACCAGTACCACCGCCAGGAAGACGACGTCGCAGGCGAGTTGCGCCGCCATCAGGCCGTACGCGCCGTGGGACGCCGAGCGGACCGCGTCCACCGCGGGCGCCGGCGGGATCCAGCGCAGCACGGCGGTCAGCGAGGTCATCCGGTGCAGGCCGTGGTGGGAGGACAGTGCGTTGACCCCCAGGTTCACCAGCTGGGCGCCGACCGCCACCACCAGGCCGCTGAGCAGGGCGAGGTCACGGCCCCTGCGGCTGGTGAGCAGCCGGGTGTTGGCCGCGGCCACCGCCCGCGACAGGGCCACGCAGGTGAGCAGCAGCAGGGCGACCGCGACCACCGCGACCACTGCCGCGGACGTGCTGTGCGCGACGGCCACCACGGCGCCGGTCGACACCAGCACGGTGAACAGCGGCCCGACGCCGATCAGCGACGAGGCCAGCAGCGCGGTGATCAGCGGCCGCGGGCGCAGCGGCAGCATGGTGAGGCGGGTCGGGTCCAGGGTGTCGTCACCGCCGAAGAAGAACAGCGGCATCACCGCCCAGCCCAGGCCGAGCACGAGGGACAGGGTGACCGCCGCAGCCGGGGCGTAGTCGTTGCCGCGCAGGGCGATCATGCCCGCGCCGAGTCCGAGGGCGTACAGCATGGAGAACGCCACGCCGATCGCCCATCCGACCGTCCGGCCGCGGGACTGGCGCAGGCCGTTGCGGAGCACCGACAGCTTGAGCCGGATGAAGACCGGCACCACCGAAGGCGCGCGCCCGGCCGGCTCTCCGGCTCCGGTCAGGGAGCCGGCGGCGGTCATCGGTCGCCTCCGCCGAGCCAGTCCAGGTCCTCTCCGGCGCGCCGGTCGGCGCCGACCAGGGAGAGGAAGGCGTCCTGGAGGGTCGGTGCCGCGCCGCGCACCTCGGCGAGCGGGCCGCTCGCCACGATCCTGCCGCCGGCCATCACCGCCACCCAGTCGCACAGGCTCTCCACCAGCTCCATCACGTGGGAGGAGAACACGACCGTGCCGCCGGTGGCGGTGTACCGCTCCAGTACGCCGCGGATCACCTGGGCCGACACCGGGTCGACACCCTCGAACGGCTCGTCGAGGAAGAGGACTTCGGGGTTGTGGAGCAGGGCCGCCGCCAGGCCGATCTTCTTGCGCATGCCCGTGGAGTAGTCGACGACGAGCTTGTGCTGCGCGCCCGACAGGTCCAGCACCTCCAGCAGCTGGCCGGCCCTGCGGTCGACCTCGGTGACGGGCAGCCCCCGCAACCGGCCGGTGTAGACGAGGAGTTCGCGTCCCGTGAGCCGCTCGAACAGCCGCAGGCCCTCCGGCAGGACACCGATCCGGGACTTCACGCCCACCGGGTCCGTCCACACGTCCCGGCCGACGATCTGCACGGCGCCGTCGTCGGGGCGCAGCAGCCCGGTCACCATCGACAACGTGGTGGTCTTGCCCGCGCCGTTCGGGCCGACGAGGCCGACGAAGCGGCCCGTGGGCACCTCCAGGTCGATGCCGGCGACCGCCGCCTGCTCGCCGAACCGCTTCCACAGCCCGCGCACGCGGACCGCGGGCGGCGGCCCGTCCTGGCCCTCCGCGCCGACCCCGCTCCCGGACCCGCCGTAGTACGGCTCCAGGCGCGCGGTCTCGCCGCGTGCGGTCCCCTGCGCTTCCCGGGACCCCGGCGTTCCCTGCGAACCGTCCATCGCGCGCCCCTCTCCCCGTGTCTCCCCGTGCACGTCGCACTCCGCACATCACATTTCGTACGTACTGCCACCCTAGAGGGCGGTACTGACAGTGACGATCGATCTGAGCGGCTCTTGAGGGAGATCCGGGAGTCCGACCGGCGCTCGTCGCCCGCGCGGCGGGTGTTCGTCGAGGTCAGAGCATGTGGGAGGGGCGGGGAGCCGGCGGTGAGGGAGCCGCGGGGGCCTGTGGACAACCGTGCGGCCACGGCCCCGGACCTGCACGCGCTGTGGCGGTCAGCGTGCCCGTGCGCCCGCCGCGTCCCTGCCGCACGCGTACGCCAGCGGGCTCAGCAGCTCCTCGGCGTCGGGCAGCCAGCGGTTCACGGCGGTCGGCCGGCGCGCCCACTGCACCCTGCCACCGGTGCCCATCGGGGTCGGCGGCGCGGCGATCCAGTCGCCCTCGCCGCGCACCACCAGGCCGAGGGAGTCCAGCGGCCAGCCGAGCCGGCGCAGCAGCTCCGGCACCTTGGCGGCGGCCCCCGGCAGCACGAAGAACGCCATCCGCCGGGCCGGCGTGGAGACCACCGGGCCGAGCGGCAGCCCCATCCGCTCCATCCGGGCCAGCGCGAGGAAGCCGGCGCCCTCGGGCACGTCGAGGGCGTCGAACGTCCGCCCGGTCGGCAGCAGCACGGAGGCGTGCGGCTGCGTGTCCCACATCCGGCGCACCGCCGCCGCGCTGCCGCCGGCGTGGGTGGCCCAGTCGGGGCGGGTCGGATGGGCGCCGGGGGCGGGGCACGCGGCCGAGGCGCAGGAGCAGCGCGGCGCGCCGTGCGCACTCATTTCCAGCCATGCGCCGGGCAGGACGTCCCAGTTCCGCTCCTCCGCGTAGCGGACCGCGGTGTCGAGCAGCGAGCCGGTGAGCTGCCGCGGAACTCCGATGGTGTCTTCCACGCGCTGCACAACTCCCCTCACCTGCGGGGGTTACGGGCACGCGGCGCGGCTCATTGCGGGCGCACTGGTGCAATTCCGGGGGCGCAGAAGGGGATCGGTACCGTTCGCGGGGTAGTCAACCCGAATCGGCAGAGTCGCCCGGTGCGGGTGAATTGCCGTCGACGTGCGCGTTGTTCCGGCCCCGGGCGGGAAGCGACGCCTACGGAGGGACGACGAGGGGGGACCGATGGCCGCACGACCGCTGGTGGCCCGGCAGCCGAACGAACGGCTCCAGGCACTCATCCAGGAAGCGGGCTGTTCCAATGCCGGGCTCGCCCGCAGGGTCAACCTGTGCGGGGCCGAGCACGGGCTGGACCTGCGCTACGACAAGACCTCGGTGGCGCGCTGGCTGCGCGGCCAGCAACCGCGGGGCCGGGCGCCGGGGATCATCGCCGAGGCGATCGGCCGCAAGCTGGGCCGGGCGGTGTCGATCGACGAGATCGGCATGGCCAACGGCAAGAACCTGGCCACCGGTATCGGCCTGACGTTCGCGCCGACGGTGCCCGCCGCGATCGAGCAGGTCTGCGAGTTGTGGCGCAGCGACGTGGGACGCCGGGACTTCCTCACCGGCTCCACCGTCGCCGCGTCCGCCCTCGTCGAGCCGAGCCGCGACTGGCTGATCACCCGGCCCGACCCGGGCGTGGCACGCAACGGCGGTGCACGGGTGGGCATGTCGGACGTGGAGGCGGTCAAGGCCACCACCCAGGCGCTGACCGACCTCGACCACCGCTTCGGCAGCGGCCATGTGCGGCCCGTGGTGGTCCACTACCTCAACAGCGTGGTCTCCGGGATGCTGGCGGGCAGTTACCGCGAGGCGGTCGGGCGCGAACTGTTCTCCGCGGTCGCCCGGTTGACGGAGCTGGCCGGCTACATGGCGGTCGACACCGGCCAACCCGGCCTGGCCCAGCGCTACTACATCCAGGCGTTGCGGCTCGCCCAGGCCGCGGGCGACCGCGGCTACGGCGGCTACATCCTCGCCGCGAGCATGAGCCATCTCGCCGCCACCCTCGGCAACCCCCGCGAGATCACCCAACTCGCCCGCGCCGCCCAGGAAGGCGCGCGCGGCCAGGTCACCCCGACCGTGCAGGCGATGTTCTACGCCGCGGAGGCCCGCGGCCACGCCCTGATGGGCGACGCCCGCACCTTCGTCACCGTGGCGGGCCACGCCGACGAGGCGATGGAACGCTCCGAACCGGACCGCGACCCGGTGTGGATCGGGCACTTCGACCGGGCCTACCTCGCCGACGAACTCGCCCACTGCCACCGGGATCTGGGCCAGCCCGCCGATTCCGCCCGCCGCGCCGAGGAGGCGCTGGCCGTGCACCCCGCGACCCGCTCGCGACGCCGCGCGATCGACCTGCTGCTGCTCGCCGAGGCACAGGTCCAGCAGCGCGATCTCGAACGGGCCTGCCACACCGGCACGCAGGCCGTCGCCCTGCTGTCCGGCCTGCGCTCCGACCGCGGCGCGGAGTACCTGGACGACTTCCGGCGCCGCCTGGAGCCGTACGCGGGCGAGACGGTGGTCCGCGAGTTCACCGCCCGGCTGGACCAGCAGGAGGCTGCCTGACGCCCGCCCAGGACCCTTCCCGGCGGCCTACGGGCACGGTCCGGCTGCCCGCCCGGGACTCCGCCCGGCCGCGGCCGGCACACCCGCCGGCAAGCGCCCGGAACCCCGCCCGGACGGCGTCCGGAGGCACCGTCTGACGCCCGCCCAGCACGCCGCGCGGTGGGCACGGTGGCCCCGGCTCCGGCACGCCCTGACCAGGCGCGGGAGCCCTCGTCGCGCCGTCCCGTCAACTCCCCATACGCCCCACCGGCCCCCGGGTGCACGCGCCCCGGGCCGGGGGAAGGCCGGCAGCCATCCCGCACGGGAGCCGAAAGCGCGACAACTGTGCCTGCGCACCGAATCGTTACCGTACCGACACCACGTGAGCGCAAGCCCGGCAAAGGCCAGGGCAAAGGCGCCACTACGGGACCCACCGCCCTTCACCACCAGCGCCGTGTGATGTGTGCTGCCGCTCACTCGTTCGGGTACGTGGTCTCCTCAGGGATTGACCGGGTAGCGTTGGCCGCCGGTTGCGACGACAGGCAGATGACACGTAGAGGCAGGAGTGGGCGGCGATGCACAGCAACGGACGCGGCGAGGATTCGCCCGAACCGTACCGGGGCGTCGTCCTCCCCTCGGACCAGACCCAGCCGCCGCTGACGTACGGCGAGCACGTGCAGCCCGCCGCGGGCACCCCCTGGGGATCGCCGGCTCCCGGCGCCGCGGGCGCCGCCCTGCCGGGCCATGGCGCCGCGGGCGCGCTGCCCGCCCCCGAGCCGGCCGACGCCACGCAGATGCTGCCGCCCTACCCGGGCGGCGTGCCCATGGCGCCCCCGCACCCGCAGGGTCAGATGCCGCTCGCGGGCCAGATGCCTCCCGCAGGCCAGATACCTCCCGCGGGCCACATGCCGCCCGCCGGCCCCGCGCCGTCCGCGCCCGTGGCCGACGCCACGCAGATGCTGCCGCCGTACCCGGGTGGCGCGCCCATGGCGCCCCAGCAGCCGCAGGGCCAGATGCCGGGCGCCGTGTCCGCCGCGGCAGGGCCGCCGATGCCGCCCGGGCCGCCGCAGCAGCCCCCGCACGCGCCGTTCCTGCCGCCCACCCAGGGGCAGCCGCAGGCCGAGGCCCCGGCCGAGGCCACCCAGGCCCTGCCGCTGTCGATCTTCCAGGACCAGGACCCCGAGCCCGGCCCGTACGG